>NZ_BBOC01000077.1:0-25693 GCF_001485335.1 Type-D symbiont of Plautia stali
TAGGGATCCGAATTATTTGCACAACCCCTTTTTTCGATCTTTTTAATCGACTGGCGAGTTTTCGTTCTTTTCGCTGCGATCGCGAGCGATCCGCTCAAAAATCATCTTGTTTGCCAGCCCTATAAGCCGCAGGCTAGGTACATAAAGTGCAAAAGGAGAAAGATCATGTCAGAAGCCCTACGACCTTATAAGAACCATTTTCCGCAAACTGGCGATCGCGTCATGATCGATCGCAGCAGCGTGATAGTGGGCGATGTGCAGCTAGCCGATGATGTCAGCATCTGGCCGTTGGTTGCTATTCGTGGTGATGTGAACAAAGTGGTGATAGGTAAAAGAAGCAATATCCAGGATGGCAGCGTATTGCACGTCACGCACAAGTCCACCAGCACCCCAGAAGGTCATCCATTATTGATTGGGGAAGACGTGACGGTGGGCCATAAAGCCATGCTGCATGGTTGCAGTATTGGCGACAGAGTATTGGTTGGGATGGGATCGATTTTGCTTGATGGCGTAATTGTAGAAGAGGATGTCATGATTGGTGCCGGCAGCCTGGTGCCACCCGGCAAACGACTGGAAAGCGGCTATCTCTATGTCGGCAGCCCGGTTAAGCAGGTTCGCCCATTGAGCGAAGCTGAAATTGCGGGCTTACTTTATTCATCAAACAACTATGTTGGATGGAAGAATGAATACCTCGATCAGGAGAGCCAGATCCAGCCTTGATCGTTGATCTCGTCTGCACGGATCAGCTGTTCGGCTTCCTCTTCCACATCCCAGCGATGAGCGCAAAACAGCGCCATCGCTTCTCCAGAACCAAATCGGGTATGCAACGCTTCAGAAGGGATGGCGCAAGTGAATCCCATTCCCTGAACCAGGACGGGAAAAACGATCGCTTGTTTCTCCTCATCCCAGTTTTCACGATCGGGAAAGTGGATCGCCTGATTCACTGTTGCATCGCTTGCTTTAATTGAGCAATCACCGGCGTGATCTCCGGCATCGTGCCGTGCCATAGCTGGAAAGCATGCGCAGCTTGCCCCACCAGCATGCCCAAGCCATCAGCAAGCTGGTGTGCGCCATGCTGCTGGCACCACAGCAGAAATGGCGTTAGCCCCTGCTGATAGAACATGTCGTAACAACGAGTCTGTGCGGAAATCAATGTATCCGGCAACGGCGGAACTTTGCCATCGACGCCACTGGAGGTGGCATTAATAATGAGGTCAAACGTGTTGCTGGATAAATCAGTAAAACGTGCAGCCTGAATATTCCCACTATGCTGAAATATCTCTGCCAACTCCTCAGCACGTTCAACGGTACGGTTGGCCACCACAACAGAACACCCCATAGAAAGCAGAGGCAAAATTACACCACGCGCTGCACCACCCGCTCCCACTAATAGAATACGATCGCCAGGGCTAATCATCTCTAATCGCTGCAGGTCGCTCAGCAGGCCGATGCCATCGGTGTTATCGCCGAACACGGAGCCATCCGCTCTTTTTTTCAGAGTATTAACAGCACCGGATAAGGCTGCGCGTTCACTCAGCTCATCAGCGAATTCCCACGCTTGTTGCTTGAATGGCAGCGTGACGTTAGCGCCCTTGCCGCCAGCGGCAAAGAAGTCACTGATTGATAGCAGGAAGCCATCAAGCGGCGCGCAAATACGGCCATAGGTGTGATCAATACCTGTTTGCTCGGCAAAAAGGCCATGAATAAACGGGGATTTGCTGTGCGCAATGGGATGACCAAAAACGGCAAAATGTTCCATGAATTAACCCTGACGAATAAGTTCGCCGCTGATAACGTCGCGAATCTCTGAAGGATTGAGTCGCCCCCCTGTGGCAGCATGCAACACTGGGAAGTCAGTACCGAACTGCTGTGCGACCTCTTCGGCATTACGGCATGGAGGCTCACCAGACAGATTTGCACTGGTCGATACCAAGGGTTTGCCAAAGCCTCGACATAACGCTTGTACATCAGGATGGTCGCTCACGCGGATAGCCAGCGAATCAAAACGACCAGTTAACCAGCGCGGGGTGTGAGGCGTCGCCGGAACCACATAGGTGACGGGCCCAGGCCAGCTGGCAAACATACGCTCACGCTGCACAACAGTGAGTTCACGATCGGCGATATAAGGTTCCAACTGCGCGTAATCGGCAGCAATTAAGATCAGTCCCTTCTCAACTGGGCGCTGTTTAAGCGCCAGCAACGCCATCACCGCACTTTCGCTATCGGGGTCACAGCCTAGACCGAAAACGGCTTCGGTTGGATAAGCAATCACTGCCTGCTGCTGGAGTTGCTTAATGCAGAAATCAAGCGAGCCTGGTAAATACTGATGTTGTTTCATGATGATGATTCGTCCTGAGCTATGGGTTTGCCACAGCGTTTGCTGGCGCAAAAGCGCTTCATGCCTTGTGCGGTTTTCTTCTCAATGAGCAATGGGAACTGGCAGTGTGGGCATACACCGTCAACCGGTGTGGCGTTGATGGCAAACTGGCAGTCTGGGTAGCGGTCACAGGAATGAAAGGTTTTGCCGTAGCGTGAACGCCGCTGTACCAATTTCCCACTTTGACACTGGGGGCAAGCGATCGCAGTTTCGTCAGGCTTATCGATGGTTTCGGTATAATCACACTCTGGATAGTGACTACATCCGACAAACATACCAAACCTTCCCTGACGCAAAACTTTGTCCGCACCACATTCTGGGCAAGCATGACCTTCCAGAACTTTGACAATGTGTCCATCACCCTGGCTTTTTAGCGGGCGAATGTAGTCGCAGGTTGGATAATTGACACAGCCAAGAAAAGGGCCATGTTTACCGGCACGTATCACTAAATCTGCCCCGCAAGCGGGGCAGGGATCGTGTTTACGCACGGAGAATAATGCTGATTTACTCATAATTCCGACTGTATTAATCGCAAATTAATGCAGCATACCTTCATTGACGTCGAATAGCAGTTCTTCCATCTGCTGATAAGCGTTTTCACATCCAGGGATATTAAACAACACCATCAGCACCACCCATTTGAGGTCTTCCAGATCGAACTCCAGGGTATCAAGGGCCATAACACGTTCGATGACCATCTCGCGCGTTTCCATATTCAGCACCTGAACTTGCTCCAGGAACAAAATAAAACCGCGACACTCGGCATCTAAACGCTGGTTTTCCTCTTCCGTGTAGATTCGCATAGAGAGCGGATCGGTAGCCAGCAACACTGGCGGGACCAGACCATCCTGATAATCCGCTAACCGCTCAAGCCAATTCAACGCATTGTAGATATCTTCACGATGAAAACCGGCATCGGTTAAATCATCGGTCAATTTATCCTGGTCAACGCGCATTTCAGCTTCGTTGTGGATATAGGTCTCAAACAAGTACATAAGTACGTCGAACATGGCATGCCCTCCTCAATCGGACATAGCCGCCGGGTACAGCTGCGATCCATCCTGCTAACTCCAGCTCCAGCAACTGGGCTGAGATAACTGGCACAGGTTGGCCGGCACGTTCAGCGACGACGTCAACAGGTGTAACCTCATCACCTACGTTAGCCAACACGCTAGCAAATGGCAATGGAACATCGTCACTGTCTTGTGAATATATTGTTTCTGTTGTGGTTGCTGGCAGCCATTCAAGCGCGGAGTGTAAATCTTCAAGAATGTTATTGGGGTGTGCGACCAATAGTGCGCCCTGCTGGATTAACCAATGCGTCCCCTCACATCCCTTATTCCCGAGTGCACCGGGTAGCGCATAGACATTGCGATTTTGTTCCAGTGCATAGCGTGCCGTGATCAGTGAACCACTTTTTAGCGAGGCTTCGACCACCAGCACCCCTTGGCTTAAGCCACTGATAATGCGATTCCTGCGCGGAAAGTTCAGCGGATGCGGTATCGTATTGAGCGGGAACTCTGAAACCAGCGCGCCCTCGTTATCTATGATTTCCTTTGCCAGTGACTGATGGCTTTTGGGATAGACCTGTTGCAATCCACTGCCCAGCACCGCAACCGTTTTTCCCTGCGCCTCCAGTGCGGCACGGTGCGCAATACCGTCGATGCCGCGCGCGAGTCCACTGGTTATCACCAACCCACTCAGCGATAACTGCTGTGAAAACCAGTGCCCCCATTGTTTGCCATAATGTGAACAATATCGGCTACCGACTATTGCCAGCTGCGGCTGCAGCAAAACATCCGTATTTCCCTCGACATAAAGTAATACGGGACGCTGGCTGATTTCCGTTAGCCGAGCAGGAAAACGCGTATCAACACAGGCAATCAAATGGTGCATCGGGTCATGCAACCACTGGTGCGTGCGTTCCAACTGCCGCGGGCAAAGATCGTTGAATTGCTGGCGCTGTATGTCATTTAAACCAAGATGGCGTAGGAACTCATCATCCAGGGACATGTTGGTCTGCAGACACTGCGCTAAATCCATGGCGCGATGGCCGCGCAGCCCTTTGACATTTGCCAGCCTTAGCATCCCTTCAACTCTTTCCATGCTGCACTCCATTCAGCCCGCTATCATGCGGGGCAATGCTGTCAATCAGGCATCAAAAAGTCTACAATATGAGGAAGTAATCTTTTCTTTAACGCATACAGATCTGGATATTTATGTCAGTTTTGCAGGTATTACATTTCCCTGATGATCGCCTTCGTAAAATCGCTGCGCCCGTAGCGACGGTTAATGCAGACGTTCAGCGCATCGTCGACGACATGTTTGAAACCATGTACGCCGAAGAAGGCATTGGCTTAGCGGCAACTCAGGTCGATATTCATCAACGCATCATCGTCATCGATGTTTCTGAAAATCGTGATGAGCGCTTGGTGTTAATCAATCCCGAACTGCTGGATAAAGGTGGCGAAACCGGTATTGATGAGGGTTGCCTCTCAATTCCTGAACAGCGTGCTTTTGTGCCGCGTGCGGAATGGGTCAAAGTGCGGGCGCAAGATCGTGACGGCAACAGTTTCGAGTTAGAAACTGATGGCCTGTTAGCGATCTGTATTCAGCATGAGATCGATCATCTTGATGGCAAGCTGTTCATCGATTATCTGTCACCGTTGAAGCGCCAGCGCATCAAACAGAAACTGGAAAAGCTCGCCCGCATGAACGCACGCGAAGCCTGAGCACTAACAGAAGGTTAAACTGTGTCTGCACCGCTAAAAATCATCTTTGCCGGTACACCTGACTTCGCAGCGCGTCATCTTGACGCGCTGCTTGCTTCTGAGCATCAGGTGATTGGCGTATTCACCCAGCCCGATCGTCCAGCAGGACGGGGGAATAAACTCACCCCAAGCCCGGTTAAAGTTCTGGCGCAGGCTCATGATGTTCCCGTGTTTCAGCCAAAATCATTAAAGCCTGAAGAAAATCAGCATCTGGTGGCTGAGCTACAAGCCGATATCATGGTTGTGGTGGCCTACGGTTTGATTCTGCCAAAAGCGGTGCTTGATATGCCGCGCCTGGGTTGCATCAACGTGCACGGTTCGCTGCTACCACGCTGGCGTGGAGCGGCGCCCATCCAACGTTCACTCTGGGCTGGAGACCGTGAAACCGGTGTGACCATCATGCAAATGGATGTGGGTCTTGATACCGGCGACATGCTGCATAAACTTGCCTGCCCTATCACGCCCGAAGATACCAGCGCCTCGTTGTATGACAAGCTTGCGCAGCTTGGCCCACAGGGCATGCTCGACACACTGGAGCTGCTGGCCAAGGGTAGTGCGCAACCAGAAGTGCAAGACGAAGCACTGGTTTCATACGCTGAGAAGTTGAGTAAAGAAGAGGCCCGCCTCGATTGGTCTCTTTCTGCTGCTCAACTTGAACGCTGTATTCGTGCCTTCAACCCGTGGCCGATGAGCTATTTTCTGGTCGACGAGCAACCTGTCAAAGTCTGGCAGGCCAGCGTCTTACCTCATCAGAATAAGCAACCAGGCGAGATCATCCATGCCGATAAAAACGGCATTCAGGTTGCAACCACTGACGGTGTACTAAATCTACTGTCGCTGCAACCGGCAGGCAAAAAGGCAATGTCCGCACAAGACCTGCTCAATTCGCGTCGTGAATGGTTCACCACTGGCACCATTCTGGCCTGACCCTCAGCCCGGTTCTTACCGGGCTTTTGTTTGATGAATGAATATGAAAAAAGCAACCAACCTGCGTAGCCTCGCCGCGCAACTGATTGAACGCGTAGTTGATAAAGGGGAATCGCTAAGTGCCATTCTGCCTGGTGCGCAAAAAAGCCTGGCAGATAAAGACGGTGCGCTGCTGCAGGAAATCTGCTTTGGCGTCATGCGCACGCTACCTCAACTCGAAGCGTTAATTGGTAAGCTGATGGAGCGCCCGTTAACCGGCAAGCAGCGTGTGCTGCATTATCTGATTATGGTTGGCTTGTATCAGGTGTTATACACCCGTGTTCCCGCTCACGCCGCGCTGGCAGAAACCGTTGCCGGAGCCGAAGTGCTGAAACGCACTAATTTAAAAGGTTTGATCAACGGCGTACTCCGTCAGTTCCAGCGTCAGCAAGAAACGCTGATGGCTGAGGTAGACCAAGGGCCACAGCGTTACTGGCATCCGGGTTGGTTATTGAAACGCCTGCAAACTGCCTGGCCTGAAAACTGGCAGCAGATCGTGGAGGCGAATAATCAGCGCCCCCCGATGTGGCTACGCGTCAATCGCCAGCATCATAGCCGCGATGCATGGCTGGAATTGTTACAAGCCGAAGAAAAAGTCGCATTCGTTGGCGATGCGCCAGACGCACTGCGTCTTGAATCACCGGCACCCGTCAGTCAACTCCCGGGCTTCGAGCAGGGTTGGGTTACCGTGCAGGATCTTTCCGCACAGCGCTGCGCCCTGCTGCTTGAGCCGCAAAATAACGAAAGCATCCTCGATCTCTGCGCCGCGCCTGGCGGTAAGACCACGCATATTCTGGAAATTGCACCGCAGGCTCAAGTGCTGGCAGTGGATATCGATGAACAACGTCTCACTCGCGTGCATGAAAACTTGCAGCGATTAGGTATGCAATCAGAGGTGCGCCAGGGTGATGGGCGTACACCGTCAGACTGGTGTGGCGAGCAACAGTTTGATCGCATTTTACTGGATGCGCCCTGCTCTGCAACGGGCGTCATCCGCCGCCATCCAGATATCAAATGGCTGCGACGCGATCGTGACATTGCAGAGTTGGCCAATCTTCAGGGGGAAATTCTGGAAGCTGTCTGGCCACGTCTGAAATCTGGCGGAACCCTAATTTATGCGACCTGCTCAATTTTGCCTGAAGAGAACCATCAGCAGATCGCGGCGTTCCTGACGAAGCACAAAGATGCGGTCGCGGAGAAGCTACCAGAAGGCCAAATCAACGGCTGGCAAGTATTCCCCAGCGTAGATGGCGGTGACGGCTTCTTTTACGCTAAGTTAATGAAAAAATAGTGCAGCGCATTCTGACAAGAGCGATCCAACGATGAAAATCATTATCCTCGGCGCCGGGCAAGTAGGCGGTACACTCGCAGAAAATCTGGTGGGTGAAAATAACGACATCACCGTGGTCGATACGGATGCAACACGTCTGCGGGCACTGCAGGACAAATTCGACCTGCGCGTTGTGCACGGCCATGGTTCCCATCCACGCGTACTGCGTGAGGCCGGAGCAGAAGATGCCGATATGTTGGTTGCCGTGACCAATTCTGACGAAACCAACATGATCGCTTGTCAGATCGCTTACTCGCTTTTTAATACGCCAAACCGCATCGCACGTATTCGCGCAGCCGAATACCTGCGTGATGCGGAAAAATTGTTCGTGCCAGAAGCCGTACCGATTGACCACCTCATTTCACCTGAGCAGCTGGTAATCGACAACATTTACCGCTTGATTCAATATCCAGGCGCTTTACAGGTAGTGAATTTCGCCGAAGGAAAGGTCAGCCTCGCGGTGGTGAAAGCCTATTATGGCGGCCCGTTGGTCGGAAATCCGTTGTCCATACTGCGTGAGCATATGCCGCACATCGACACGCGAGTCGCCGCAATTTTTCGCCAGGATCGCCCTATTCGCCCTCAAGGCTCAACCATTGTTGAAGCCGGAGACGAAGTGTTCTTTATCGCCGCGAGCCAGCATATTCGCGCGGTAATGAGTGAGATGCAGCGTCTGGAGAAGCCTTACAAACGTATTATGTTAGTCGGCGGTGGCAACATCGGCTTTGGGCTTGCGCAGCGCCTCGAAAAACAGTACAGCGTGAAGTTGATTGAACGCAATCAACAGCGCGCTGCTGAGTTGGCGGAACGTTTGCACGATACCGTGGTGTTTTACGGTGATGCCTCGGATCAAGAGTTACTGGCCGAAGAGCATGTCGAACAGGTCGATCTGTTTATTGCCGTCACCAACGATGACGAAGCCAATATCATGTCGGCCATGCTGGCCAAGAAGATGGGCGCCAAAAAGGTGATGGTGTTGATCCAGCGCCGCGCTTATGTCGATCTGGTACAAGGCAGCGTGATCGATATTGCGATCTCTCCGCAGCAAGCGACGATCTCAGCCCTGCTGAGTCACGTGCGTAAAGCCGACATTGTCGGTGTTTCATCATTACGACGCGGCATCGCTGAAGCGATTGAAGCGATCGCTCATGGTGAAGAGACGACCTCACGCGTGGTGGGCCGCTTAATCGAAGATATCAAACTCCCGCCGGGAACCATAATTGGTGCGGTAGTACGTGGCGATGATGTGATCATCGCTAACGATAATGTCCGTATTGAACAGGGCGACCATGTGATTATGTTCCTGACAGATAAGAAGTTTGTCCCCGATGTCGAGCGCCTGTTCCAGCCAAGTCCCTTCTTCCTCTGATCGTGGCGGGCGATTGCCCGCCGTGATAATTCTGCTTAATCCGTTGTGATAATGGCAATTGCACAAAGGTTTGTTAGACTTTAGCCATTGGCCAAGGCAAGGAGATAACAATGAGTTTATTCAAAGAGTTTCGTGATTTTGCAATGCGTGGGAACGTGGTTGACCTGGCAGTCGGTGTCATTATCGGTGCCGCTTTCGGTAAGATTGTTTCATCACTGGTTGCTAACATCATCATGCCGCCACTGGGCTTGCTGATTGGCGGCGTCGACTTCAAACAGTTTAAGTGGGTACTAAAACCCGCTGAAGGTGATATCCCTGCAGTGGTGATGGAGTACGGCACTTTTATTCAAACCATCTTTGATTTTGTCATCGTAGCCTTCGCTATCTTTATGGCAATCAAAGTCATGAACAAGCTGTATCAGAAAAAAGAAGTGGAAAAGCCAGCACCAAAACCAACCAATGAAGAAGTGTTACTCACTGAAATCCGTGATTTACTGAAGCAACAAAACACCAAAGTGTAATAAGAAAGCCGCCCACTTAGGCGGCTTTTTTGACCGTAAAGCAGAAGGCCAGTGGTAAACTTTTTGGCTTACCACTGGCCTCCCAGTTCCCGCCTTTTGCATGTTTATCTTTGCGTCGATAACTGCCTTTCCCTTTGTGATTTTGCTCAACTCGCTGACGAAATAGCGGGTCATGAAGCAGTGCCTCAATGGCATTATCGTTAATCTTACCTTTTCGATGCTGATAGCGGCTCATAATGTCCTCCAGTGAATGATGGCGAAACTATAGGCTTTCCCGTGTGAAATTCAATCTTTGCTACAACAAATTTCTGCATGCGGTTCTTCTCCTTTTTCCAGCGCTTCAAGGATAGAGCAACAGGCACTGCTGTGCTGATCGCCGCAGCAGGTCTCGGCTAAACGTTCCAGTGAGCGCTGCATGATTTGCAGTTCTGCGATCATGCCATTCACTTCCTCTAAGCGCTTAGCGACGATCGCTTTCGATTCCTGGCAAGTGTGATGTTCAGGATCGATACGGATCGATAACAGACCACGGATCGAATCCAGACTAAACCCAAGCTGTCGCCCATAGCGAATAAAGCGCAGACGCTGCAGGTCTTCATCACTGTAAAGACGGAACCCACCCTGAGTGCGAATGTCATGATCCATCATTTGCTGTTTTTCATAAAAACGGATGGTGTCGGGTGTAACATCAGCAAGTTTTGCCAATTGGCCAATTTTATACACGCTACTTCTCCTGCTTCAGACGCTGACTTATGGATTCGCGATAGTCACCGCGTAAAAAGTCGGTGCTCATCCCGGCCTGGCGCAACTGCATCTCTAACAAAGTGAGTTTTTTATGCAGACTTTCAGCTTGCTGATCGGCGGGATCCAACTGACGTAAAAGATCGTTGATCTCCAGCGCTTCGCGCCGCATTGCCAGTTCAGGAGGTAAGAAGCCGGAGTTTTTAAGCAAACGGTAGGCGCTACGTAGTTCAGGTGGCACAGCACTATCATCATCCAACTGCAAAGGCGCACCTTCTCCAGGCAAATTACTCAGTTCGCCTTTTTCCAGCGCGGTGCGGATGTGCTGTTCTACCAGTTGATCGATAAACCACATATTGAACTCCTGCTAAAAGTACAGTGTTCAGCATAGCGAAAGAGGAGAGGAATGACAGGCAATAAAAAACCCGCCGAAGCGGGTTTTCTACGTTGTTACAGATTACTCTGCAACAGCTTCTGCTTGAGCTTCTGGACGATCAACCAGCTCGATGTAAGCCATCGGAGCGTTGTCACCAGCACGGAAGCCACACTTCAGAATACGAGTGTAACCACCGGCACGGCTCGCGAAACGCGGGCCCAGCTCGTTAAACAGTTTTGCCACGATCTCGTTATCACGAGTGCGGGCGAATGCCAGACGACGATTAGCTACGCTGTCGGTCTTGGCAAGAGTAATCAGCGGCTCAACTACGCGACGCAGTTCTTTGGCTTTCGGCAGAGTCGTTTTGATGATCTCATGACGAACCAGAGAACCGGCCATGTTGCGGAACATAGCCTGACGATGGCTGCTGTTGCGGTTCAGTTGACGACCACTCTTACGATGGCGCATGACCTTATCCTTCTCAGTGAAACCTTAACCTGTGATCTGATTATTCATCAGCAATGCTTGCTGGTGGCCAGTTTTCCAGGCGCATGCCCAGAGACAAACCACGTGAAGCGAGCACATCTTTAATCTCAGTAAGAGATTTTTTACCAAGGTTAGGCGTTTTAAGCAGCTCAACCTCGGTACGCTGTACCAGATCACCGATGTAGTGGATAGCTTCTGCCTTAAGGCAGTTAGCAGAGCGGACAGTCAATTCCAGATCGTCAACAGGGCGCAGCAGGATCGGATCGAATTCTGGTTTCTCTTCTTTCACTTCCGGCTGACGTACATCACGTAAGTCAACGAAAGCTTCCAGTTGTTCTGCCAGGATGGTTGCCGCACGACGAATCGCCTCTTCAGGATCGATTGTGCCGTTGGTTTCCATTTCGATGACCAGCTTGTCCAGGTCGGTGCGCTGTTCTACACGCGCTGCTTCAACATTGTAGGCGATACGGTCTACAGGGCTGTAGCAAGCGTCAACCAACAGACGGCCGATTGGGCGCTCATCTTCTTCCGAATGAATTCGGGCAGAAGCCGGCACATAACCACGACCACGCTGAACTTTGATACGCATGCTAATAGATGCGTTTTCATCGGTCAGATGGCAGATCACATGCTGCGGCTTGACGATTTCGACATCACCGTCGTGGGTGATATCGGCTGCAGTCACAGGGCCAATGCCAGATTTATTCAAGGTGAGAATAACTTCATCTTTACCCTGAACTCTTACCGCCAGCCCTTTCAGATTGAGCAGGATTTCCAGGATATCTTCCTGTACGCCCTCTTTGGTGGAGTACTCGTGCAGCACGCCATCAATCTCAACCTCGGTCACCGCGCAACCCGGCATGGAAGAAAGCAGAATACGGCGCAGTGCGTTGCCAAGAGTATGGCCAAAGCCACGCTCTAACGGCTCAAGGGTCACCTTGGCGTGCGTCGAACTCACTTGCTCGATATCTACCAGGCGCGGTTTTAGAAACTCTGTCACAGAACCCTGCATTGTGTCCTCTCTTTGGTACTAAGCTTTACTTAGAGTAAAGCTCGACGATCAGGTGTTCGTTAATGTCCGCAGACAGATCAGTACGTTCAGGCATACGCTTGAACACACCTTCCATCTTGGTCGCATCAACTTCCAGCCAGGTTGGCTTTTCACGCTGCTCAGCCAGCTCCAGAGCGGCCTTCACGCGAGATTGCTGTTTGGCTTTCTCACGGATGCTTACGACATCATTCGGAGATACCTGATAAGAAGCGATGTTAACAACGCGACCGTTTACCAGGATAGATTTATGGCTAACCAGCTGACGTGCTTCTGCACGAGTGGCGCCAAAGCCCATACGGTAAACAACGTTATCCAGACGACCTTCCAGCAGAGCCAACAGGTTTTCACCGGTGTTGCCTTTCAGACGTGCTGCTTCTTTATAGTAGTTACGGAACTGACGCTCCAGCACGCCGTAGATACGACGAACTTTCTGCTTCTCACGCAACTGGCCGCCGTAGTCAGACAGACGCGGTTTACGCGCACCATGCTGACCAGGTGGTTGTTCAATTTTGCACTTGGTATCGATCGCGCGAACGCCAGACTTAAGGAATAAGTCGGTACCCTCACGACGGCTCAGCTTGAGCTTAGGACCCAAATATCTTGCCATTTTCTTTCTCCAACTAACCTAAAAACGGGCGTTAAACGCGACGTTTTTTCGGCGGACGACAACCGTTGTGAGGGATTGGAGTCACATCAGTAATATTAGTGATGCGGAAACCAGCAGCGTTCAGAGCACGAATAGTTGATTCGCGACCCGGACCTGGACCCTTAACCATAACTTCCAGATTCTTAATACCGTAATCTTTCACTGCTTCTGCACAGCGCTCTGCAGCTACCTGAGCAGCAAACGGAGTAGATTTACGTGAACCGCGGAAACCGGAACCACCGGCGGTTGCCCAACCCAGTGCGTTACCCTGACGATCAGTGATGGTAACGATGGTGTTGTTAAAAGATGCATGGACATGAGCCACGCCATCTGAGACTTGCTTTCTTACACGCTTGCGTGCACGAACTGGTGCCTTTGCCATTATTTACTCACCCCGATTATTTCTTGATCGGTTTACGCGGACCCTTACGGGTACGTGCATTGGTCTTAGTACGCTGACCGCGAACTGGCAGACCACGACGATGGCGTAAACCACGATAGCAACCAAGGTCCATCAGACGCTTGATGCTCAGGGTGATTTCACGGCGCAGATCACCTTCAACAACGAATTTACCAACTGCTTCACGCAGCTGTTCAATTTGTTCTTCAGACAGCTCTCTGATCTTAACATCTTCGGCGATGCCCGTTGAAGCGCAGATGGCTTTAGAACGGGTTTTGCCGATTCCGAAAATCGAAGTTAATGCGATTACGGTATGTTTTTGATCAGGAATGTTAATGCCTGCTATACGGGCCACTATGCACTCCTATAATTAAATAAATGCGTCCCATGCTGAAAAGCCCGTTTTCAGGATACTCAAATGGTAACGCATCGACATACAAAAGATTGGCTGGCTAATCTAGCCAGCTCAACCCGACTTTGCAAGAAAAATATGTGACTATATCAGCCTTGGCGTTGTTTATGCTTTGGCTCGGCGCTGCAGATCACACGTACGACACCGTCGCGACGGATGATTTTGCAGTTACGACATAATTTCTTGACGGAAGCACGAACTTTCATTTTTACTCTCCGTAACTTCTCAAGCGCCTGAATTAACGGCTGTAGCCTTTCAGGTTAGCTTTCTTCAATGCAGACTCATACTGACTCGACATCATCAGAGTTTGCACTTGAGCCATAAAGTCCATGATGACAACCACTACGATAAGCAGCGATGTGCCGCCAAAGTAGAAGGGAACCTTCATGGCATCACGCATGAACTCCGGGATCAGGCAGATAAAGGTAATATACAGTGCGCCGATTAAGGTCAGACGTGTCATTACTTTATCGATATACTTCGCCGTTTGCTCTCCCGGACGAATTCCCGGTACGAATGCACCAGACTTCTTCAGGTTATCTGCTGTTTCACGTGGGTTGAACACCAACGCCGTGTAGAAGAAACAGAAGAAGATGATTGCAGTCGCATAGAGTAGCACATATAGCGGCTGTCCTGGTTGCAAATACAGCGAAATTGTTGTCAGCCAGTTCCAACCGGTACCGCCCCCGAACCATGACGCGATGGTTGCTGGGAACAGAATAATGCTGGAAGCAAAAATAGCCGGGATTACGCCCGCCATATTCACTTTCAACGGTAAATGTGTGCTCTGTGCAGCATATACACGACGACCTTGCTGACGTTTAGCGTAGTTGACCACAATGCGGCGCTGGCCACGCTCAACGAAAATAACAAAGAACGTCACTGCAAATACAAGAACTGCAACCAACAGCAACAGAAGGAAGTGCAGGTCACCTTGCCGCGCTTGCTCGATGGTATGGCCAATGGCCGGCGGAAGACCCGCAACAATACCCGCGAAGATAATGATCGAGATACCGTTACCGATACCTCGTTCAGTAATCTGTTCGCCCAGCCACATCAGGAACATTGTCCCGGTAACCAGACTTACAACAGCGGTAAAGTAGAATGCGAAACCTGGATTCATCACCAGGCCTTGCATTCCAGGCATATTCGGCAGACCGGTAGCAATACCGATCGACTGGAATACAGCCAGAACCAGGGTGCCATAGCGAGTGTACTGGCTAATCTTACGACGACCAGCTTCACCCTCTTTCTTAATCTCGGCCAACGCTGGATGAACCACCGTCAGCAACTGGATAATAATAGAGGCCGAAATATACGGCATAATACCCAGTGCGAAGATTGAGGCACGACTGAGAGCACCACCAGAGAACATGTTAAACATTTCAATGATGGTGCCACGCTGTTGCTCAAGCAGTTTGGCAAGTACAGTGGCATCGATACCGGGGATTGGAATAAAAGAGCCAATACGGAAGACAATCAGTGCACCGATTACAAACAACAGTCTGCGCTTCAGTTCACCAAAGCCACCTTTGGCACTTTGAAAATCTAATCCCGGTTGCTTTGCCATCTGCTACTTATTCCTCGATTTTACCGCCAGCAGCTTCGATCGCAGCACGAGCACCTTTGGTGACACGCAGACCACGAATCGTTACCGGAGCAGAAACTTCACCAGACAGAATCACTTTCGCGAATTCGATCTGAACACCGATGATGTTAGCTGCTTTCAAAGTATTCAGGTCAACAATACCGCCTTCAACTTTCGCCAGGTCAGACAGACGAACTTCTGCAGTGACCATTGCTTTGCGAGAGGTGAAACCGAATTTCGGCAGACGACGGTACAGAGGCATCTGGCCACCCTCGAAACCGCGACGTACGCCACCGCCAGAACGAGAGTTCTGACCTTTGTGACCACGACCACCGGTTTTACCGAGACCAGAACCGATACCACGACCCAGACGCTTAGAAGCGTGTTTAGACCCTTCGGCCGGAGACAGAGTGTTTAAACGCATCTCTTACTCCTCCACTTTCAGCATGTAGGAAATCGCGTTAACCATACCGCGTACAGCAGGCGTGTCTTCACGCTCAACGGTATGACCAATACGACGCAGACCCAAGCCAACCAGAGTGGCTTTGTGCTTAGGCAGGCGGCCGATTGAACTGCGGGTTTGTGTAATTTTAATAGTCTTAGCCATCGTGATTACCCCAGAATTTCTTCAACGGATTTACCACGCTTGGCAGCGACCATTTCTGGAGAATTCATATTGCCCAGGCCATCGATAGTTGCACGAACCACGTTAATCGGGTTAGTAGAACCATACGCTTTAGCCAGAACGTTATGTACTCCAGCGACTTCTAAAACAGCGCGCATTGCACCGCCGGCGATGATACCGGTACCTTCAGAAGCCGGCTGCATGAACACACGAGAACCCGTGTGAGCACCTTTAACAGGGTGCTGCAGGGTGCCGTGAGTCAGCGCGACGTTAATCATGTTGCGACGGGCTTTTTCCATCGCTTTCTGGATCGCTGCTGGAACTTCACGCGCTTTACCGTAACCAAAACCAACGCGGCCGTTACCATCACCCACTACAGTCAGTGCGGTGAAGGAGAAAATACGACCACCTTTTACAGTTTTAGAAACACGGTTTACCGCGATCAGTTTTTCCTGCAGTTCGCCAGCTTGTTTCTCGATGTTTGACATCTTAGACCTCTACCTTAGAACTGAAGGCCAGCTTCACGGGCAGCATCTGCCAGTGCCTGGACACGACCATGATATTGGAACCCGGAACGGTCGAAAGAAACATTAGTAATGCCTTTCTCGACAGCGCGCTCAGCCAGAGCTTTACCTACAGCTGCAGCAGCGTCTTTGTTACCGGTATACTTCAGTTGTTCGGCAATAGCTTTTTCTACAGTAGAAGCAGCAACCAAAACTTCGGAACCGTTCGGGGCGATCACCTGTGCGTAGATATGACGCGGGGTACGATGTACCACCAGGCGAGTAGCACCCAGCTCTTTGAGCTTGCGACGTGCACGGGTCGCACGACGGATACGAGCAGATTTCTTATCCATAGTGTTACCTTACTTCTTCTTAGCCTCTTTGGTACGCACGACTTCGTCGGCGTAACGAACACCCTTGCCTTTGTAAGGCTCAGGACGACGGTAGGCGCGCAGATCCGCTGCAACCTGACCAATCAGCTGCTTATCAGCGCCTTTCAGCACGATTTCAGTCTGAGTTGGACATTCAGCAGTGATGCCGGCCGGCAGTGCATGGTCAACAGGGTGAGAGAAGCCCAGGGCCAAGCTCACAGAGTTGCCTTTAACAGCTGCACGATAACCAACACCAACCAGTTGCAGCTTCTTGGTGAAGCCTTCGGTAACACCGATAACCATGCCGTTCAGCAGCGCACGAGCAGTACCTGCCTGTGCCCAAGCGTCCGCAAAACCTTCGCGTGGAGCGAAAGTCAGGGCGTTGTCTGCATGCTTAACTTCTACAGCACTGTTGATAGTACGAGTCAGCTCGCCGTTTTTGCCTTTGATCGAAACTTCCTGACCGTTGAGTTTTACCTCTACGCCCGCAGGAACAACGACAGGTGCTTTTGCAACACGAGACATTTTATCCTCCGATTACGCTACGTAGCAGATAATTTCGCCACCAAGACCAGCTTGGCGCGCTGCACGATCAGTCATGACACCTTTAGAGGTAGAAATTACAGCGATGCCCAGACCAGCCATTACTTTTGGCAGCTCATCTTTTTTCTTATAGATGCGCAGACCTGGACGGCTAACACGCTGAATGCTCTCTACCACAGACTTGCCCTGGAAATACTTAAGAGTCAGTTCCAGTTCAGGCTTGGTGTCGCCTTCGATTTTAAAATCTTCAATGTAGCCTTCTTCCTTCAGCACGTTGGCAATTGCCACTTTCAGCTTGGAGGAAGGCATAGAGACCGCAACTTTGTTCGCGGCTTGACCGTTACGGATACGGGTCAGCATATCCGCGATCGGATCTTGCATGCTCATCTGTGTTACTCCCGTGATTCAAATGGTGACAATTACCAGCTAGCCTTTTTCAGACCCGGGATTTCACCGCGCATTGCGGCTTCACGGACCTTGATACGGCTCAACCCAAACTTCCGCAGGAAACCGTGCGGACGACCTGTCTGACGGCAGCGGTTACGCTGACGGGAAGGGCTGGAATCACGCGGCAGACTCTGCAGCTTAAGAACAGCATCCCAACGGTCTTCGTCGGATGCGTTCACATCAGAAATGATCGCTTTCAGCTCAACGCGCTTAGCGAAGAACTTGTCTGCTAATTTTACACGCTTAACTTCGCGTGCTTTCATAGATTGCTTAGCCATTAAGTAACCCTACCTTACTTGCGGAACGGGAAGTCAAAGGCAGCCAGCAGAGCACGGCCTTCATCATCAGATTTCGCAGTAGTGGTAATGGTAATATCCAAACCACGAACGCGATCGACTTTGTCGTAGTCGATTTCTGGGAAGATGATCTGCTCACGAACGCCCATGCTGTAGTTACCACGACCATCGAAAGACTTAGCGGACAAGCCACGGAAGTCACGAATACGTGGAACAGCAATAGTGATCAGACGCTCAAAGAACTCCCACATGCGCTCGCCGCGCAGAGTTACTTTACAGCCGATCGGATAGCCCTGACGGATTTTGAAGCCTGCAACTGATTTGCGTGCTTTGGTGATCAACGGCTTTTGACCGGAGATTGCTGCCAGGTCAGCTGCTGCGTTATCCAGCAGTTTCTTGTCAGCGATCGCTTCACCAACACCCATGTTCAGGGTGATCTTCTCGACCCGAGGGACTTGCATGACAGAATTGTAGCCGAACTCAGACATGAGTTTCTGGACTACTTCGTCTTTGTAGTAATCATGCAGTTTCGCCATCGTACTACTCCAAATTACTTGATAGTTTCGCTATTAGACTTGAAGAAACGGACTTTTTTGCCTTCTTCGAATCTAAAGCCTACACGGTCAGCCTTGCCGGTTGCCGCATTGAAGATTGCAACGTTAGAAACCTGAATAGCAGCTTCTTTTTCAACGATGCCGCCTGGTTGGTTCAGAGCCGGGACAGGCTTCTGATGTTTTTTAACCAGGTTGATACCTTCAACGATGACCTTACCAGAAGTCAGGACATTCTTTACTTTACCGCGCTTACCTTTATCTTTGCCGGTAAGCACAATAACTTCGTCATTGCGACGGATTTTCGCTGCCATTGCTCGCTCCTTAGAGTACTTCTGGTGCCAGAGAGATAATTTTCATGAACTTTTCAGTACGAAGTTCACGAGTTACCGGCCCAAAAATACGCGTACCGATAGGCTGCTCGCTGTTATTGTTTAAAATAACGCATGCATTACCATCGAAGCGAATGACAGAACCGTCCGGGCGACGAACACCCTTCCTGGTGCGCACCACTACCGCCTTCAGGACATCACCTTTTTTCACCTTACCACGTGGAATTGCTTCCTTGATGGTAACTTTGATGATATCGCCGACGCCTGCGTAGCGACGGTGCGAGCCACCCAGAACCTTGATACACATTACGCGACGTGCACCGGAGTTGTCGGCGACGTTCAGCATAGTCTGTTCTTGGATCATTTTAGTGCTCCGCTAATGTCAACTACTACTTCGGGACCCAAACCTCAGGTCGTTAAAAAGCCCCATAATTGAGGGCGCGGCATTATAACACCGGTTCTCGCAGATGGGTAGAAAAAATGAACGGCTCAGACGAGCCGTTCATTTTATTTTTTAGAGGAAACGGATTCTATTACAGAATCGCTTTCTCTACAACGCGAACCAGAGCCCAAGACTTAGTCTTAGACAGTGGACGGGTTTCGCGGATTTCTACCACGTCACCAATTCCACACTCGTTGTTCTCGTCATGGATGTGCAGCTTAGTCGTACGCTTGATGAATTTACCGTAGATCGGGTGCTTCACGACACGTTCGATAGCAACAACTGCAGATTTCTGCATTTTGTCACTAATAACACGACCCTGCAGAGTACGGATTTTATCGGTCATTACGCCGCCTTCTCAGTCAGTAAAGTCTTAACACGTGCAACATCACGGCGCACTTGCTTCAGCAGATGGGTCTGCTGCAGCTGGCCAGATGCTGCCTGCATGCGCAGGTTAAACTGCTCACGCAGAAGGTTAAGAAGCTCAGTGTTCAGCTCTTCAACGCTTTTTTCACGCAGCTCATTTGCTTTCATTACATCACCGTCTTAGTTACAAAGGTGGTTTTGATAGGCAGTTTTGCTGCTGCCAGCTTGAAGGCTTCACGGGCCAGCTCTTCAGATACACCGTCCATTTCATACAGGACTTTACCTGGCTGGATCAGGGCAACCCAATACTCCACGTTACCCTTACCTTTACCCATACGCACTTCGAGCGGCTTCTCGGTGATTGGTTTGTCCGGGAATACACGGATCCAAATCTTACCTTGACGCTTAACTGCACGGGTCATAGCACGACGTGCTGCTTCGATCTGACGAGCAGTCAGACGACCACGGCCAACAGCTTTCAGACCGAAAGTACCGAAGCTGACATCCGTACCCTGCGCCAGACCACGGTTGCGGCCTTTGTGCACTTTACGGAATTTCGTACGCTTTGGTTGTAACATCAGCGACTCTCCTTACTTACGGCCTTTACGCTGCTGCTTTTTAGGTTGAGCAGCCGGTTCCGGTTGTTCAACAGCAGCCATACCACCCAGGATCTCACCTTTGAAGATCCATACCTTAACGCCGATTACACCATAAGTGGTGTGCGCTTCAGAGGTGTTGTAGTCAATGTCTGCACGCAGAGTGTGCAGTGGTACGCGACCTTCACGGTACCATTCGGTACGTGCGATCTCGGCACCGCCCAGACGGCCGCTGACTTCAACTTTAATACCCTTCGCGCCCAGACGCATTGCGTTCTGTACCGCACGCTTCATAGCACGACGGAACATCACACGACGCTCCAGCTGTGAAGTGATGCTGTCAGCAACCAATTTAGCGTCCAGTTCCGGCTTACGGACTTCGGCGATGTTGATCTGTGCAGGAACGCCAGCGATTTTCGCGACGACCGAGCGCAGTTTTTCTACGTCTTCACCTTTCTTACCGATAACGATACCCGGGCGAGCGGTGTGAATGGTCACACGGATGCTCTTAGCCGGACGCTCGATAACGATACGAGATACAGACGCTTTAGCCAGTTCCTTAGTAAGGAACTGACGTACTTTAAAATCGCTGTCCAGGTTGTCAGCGAATTCTTTGGTGTTCGCAAACCAGGTAGAGTTCCATGGTTTTACAATACCCAGGCGAATACCATTAGGATGTACTTTCTGACCCATTGCTAGTCTCCAGAGTCTCAGCGATCGGACACAACCACAGTAATGTGGCTGGTGCGCTTCAGGATGCGATCTGCACGACCTTTCGCACGCGGCATAATGCGCTTCATGCTTGGGCCTTCGTCTACGAAGATTTTCGCGACTTTCAGATCGTCGATATCAGCGCCATCGTTGTGTTCGGCGTTCGCAATGGCAGATTCCAGTACTTTCTTAACCAACACAGCAGCTTTCTTGTTGGTGTAAGTCAGAATATCCAGAGCCTGCGACACTTTCTTACCGCGAATCAGGTCAGCAACAAGGCGGACCTTCTGAGCAGAAGAACGAGCATGGCGATGTTGAGCAATAGTTTCCATCTCTTCCTCCTACTTATTTCTTCTTGGCTTTCTTATCTGCAGCATGGCCGCGATAAGTACGTGTCGGTGCAAATTCACCCAGTTTGTGGCCGACCATTTCGTCGGAAACAAAGACAGGAACGTGCTGACGACCATTATGGACAGCGATGGTCAAACCGATCATGTTAGGGAAGATCGTTGAACGACGGGACCAAGTGCGCAGGGGCTTCTTGTCACCGCTTTCCACCGCTTTCTCTACCTTCTTCAGCAAGTGCAGGTCAATAAAAGGACCTTTCTTGAGAGAACGTGGCATGGCTTATCCTCTAAAATTATTTGCTACGGCGACGTACGATAAATTTATCAGTACGCTTGTTGCTACGGGTCTTCTTACCTTTGGTCTGAACGCCCCACGGAGTTACCGGGTGCTTACCAAAGTTACGACCTTCACCACCACCGTGCGGGTGATCGACTGGGTTCATCGCAGTACCGCGAACGGTAGGACGAACACCACGCCAACGGGTTGCACCAGCTTTACCCAGAACGCGCAGCATGTGCTCAGCGTTACCGACTTCGCCCAGGGTTGCGCGGCAGTCGATTTCGACTTTACGCATTTCGCCAGAACGCAGACGCAGGGTTACGTAGGAACCATCACGCGCAACGATCTGCACGTAAGTACCAGCTGAGCGAGCAATCTGACCGCCTTTGCCTGGTTTCATTTCTACGTTGTGAACGGTAGAACCCACCGGGATGTTACGCATAGGCAGGGTGTTACCCGCTTTAATCGCAGCATCAACGCCAGATTGAACCTGATCACCAGCTTTCAGGCCTTTAGGGGCCAGGATGTAACGGCGCTCGCCATCTTTGTACAGAACCAGTGCGATGTTCGCAGAACGGTTCGGATCGTACTCAAGACGCTCAACAACTGCTGGGATACCATCTTTGTTGCGTTTGAAGTCAACAATACGGTAAGCCTGCTTGTGACCACCACCGATATGACGGGTAGTGATACGACCATTGTTGTTACGACCACCGGATTTGCTGTTTTTTCTAACAGCGGAGCAAAAGGTTTGCCCTTGTGCAGCTCTGGGTTCACCACTTTAACTACGTGACGACGACCCGGAGATGTCGGTTTACATTTAACAACTGCCATTGTCTTTCTCCTCCGACTTACTCAGCGCCGCCGACGAAGTCCAGGTTCTGGCCTTCCTTCAGGGTGACGTAAGCTTTTTTCCAGTCGCTACGACGACCGATACGCTGTCCGTGACGCTTAACTTTACCCTTAACAACCAAGGTGTTTACGTCTTTAACTTCAACTTCGAACAGTTTCTCAACAGCAGCAACGATCTCTGCTTTGGTCGCGTCTTTAGCAACTTTGAGAACGATGGTATTGGTTTTTTCCATCGCAGTAGATGCTTTTTCAGATACGTGCGGCGCGCGCACGACTTTCAGCAGACGTTCTTCACGGATCATGCCAGCATCTCCTCAACTTGCTTAACTGCTTCCGCAGTCATAACGACTTTGTCGAAGGCGATCAGGCTAACTGGGTCGATACCCGCTGCATCACGCACGTCAACCTTGTACAGGTTACGCGCAGCCAGGAACAGATTCTCATCCAGTTCGCCGGTGATGATCAGCACGTCTTCCAGCGCCATGTCTTTCAGTTTCTGTGCCAGCAGCTTGGTTTTCGGTGCTTCTACAGAGAACGTCTCGACAACGATCAGACGGTCCTGACGTACCAGTTCGGACAGGATGCTTTTCAGCGCGCCGCGGTACATCTTTTTGTTAACTTTTTGACTGTGGTCCTGTGGACGCGCAGCGAAGGTCACGCCACCTGAACGCCAGATCGGGCTCTTTACAGAACCTGAACGCGCACGGCCGGTACCTTTCTGGCGCCAAGGCTTTTTGCCTGAACCAGTTACTTCAGCACGAGTTTTCTGCGCACGAGTACCCTGACGAGCACCAGCGGCATAAGCAACAACAACCTGGTGAACCAGCGCTTCGTTGAAATCACGACCGAAGGTAGTTTCGGAAACAGTCAGCGCGCTCTGCGCGTCTTTCAGTACTAATTCCATTGCTATCCCCTTACGCCTTCACAGCTGGTTTAACAATCAGGTCGCTGCCGGTTGCACCCGGAACAGCACCTTTGACCAGCAGCAGGTTGCGCTCAGCGTCAACACGTACCACTTCCAGGCTCTGAACGGTTACGCGCTCATTACCCAGCTGACCAGCCATTTTCTTGCCTTTGAACACTTTGCCCGGAGTCTGGTTCTGACCGATAGAACCCGGAACGCGGTGAGACAAGGAGTTACCGTGTGTAGCGTCCTGGGTACGGAAGTTCCAGCGCTTAACGGTACCTGCGAAACCTTTACCTTTAGAGGTACCGGTAACGTCTACTTTTTTAACTTCAGCGAAGATTTCAACACTGATGCTCTGGCCTACTGAGTACTCTTCACCTTCGGTGCGGAATTCCCACAGACCACGGCCAGCTTCAACGCCAGCTTTAGCAAAATGACCTGCTTCTGGTTTGCCAACACGGTTTGCTTTTTTAGCACCGGTGGTCACCTGGATAGCTTGGTAACCGTCGTTTTCCAGGCCTTTGACCTGAGTAACGCGGTTTGCTTCAACTTCGATTACGGTTACTGGGATTGAAACGCCATCTTCAGTGAAGATGCGGGTCATGCCCACTTTTTTACCGACTAAACCAATCATTGTATCAACCTCTCAATCGCTCGATGACCTGATTAACCCAGGCTGATCTGCACGTCAACACCGGCAGCCAGATCCAGACGCATCAGTGCATCAACGGTTTTTTCAGTTGGCTCAACGATGTCTACCAGACGCTTGTGAGTGCGAATTTCGTACTGATCACGCGCATCTTTGTTAACGTGCGGAGAGATCAGAACGGTAAAACGCTCTTTGCGAGTTGGCAGCGGGATCGGACCACGTACCTGCGCACCAGTGCGCTTGGCAGTCTCAACGATTTCCGCGGTTGATTGATCGATCAGGCGATGATCAAACGCTTTAAGACGGATACGGATTCTTTGGTTCGACATGAGACCAAGGCTCCAAACATTTTATAAACGAAAAGAATTACTACCCACACCCATTACGATTGATGGAGGAGTGTAATCGTTCAGCATATAACTCCCCAATCGGGAGTATTGTCAGGCGATACATCACTCGCTATCGCCTGCGATTCTGCTCGAATCGCGCCATACCAATATCGGCAGGCCCGCGCATTATACGCAAATCAGTTCAGGAAGCAACCCGTGATGCGTTTTTAACCACATCATTTCAACTAAAAGACAAAAAAGCCTGTACCGATCGGATAACGACCCGTACAGGCTCACGACATTGCTAATGCAAAATGGGTTAGTTCGCGTGCTCTTCTTGTTGTAATTGGGCCTGCAGGTAATTCTGCAACCCGAGTTTTTGTACCAGGTCCAGTTCTGTCTCCAGCCAGTCGATGTGATGTTCTTCTTCACTCAGAATCTCAATCATCATGTCACGGCTTACGTAGTCATGAACTTTGTCCGCATAGGCGATGGCTTCACGTAAATCCTTCGCCCCTTCCAGCTCCAACGTCAGATCGGATTGCAACATCTCCGGGACATCTTCACCAATGCGCAGCCTGCCCAGATCCTGAAGATTGGGAATGCCTTCAAGAAACAGAATGCGCTCGATGTACTTATCCGCGTGCTTCATTTCATCAATGGATTCGTGATACTCGACATTGTTGAGGCGAATCAGCCCCCAGTTTTTGAACATGCGCGCATGAAGAAAGTACTGATTAATCGCAACCAGTTCATTCCCCAGCAGTTTATTGAGATGCGTTATGATTTTACTGTCGCCCTTCATTTTGCTTCCTCCGCTTCCAGGTAAATAGATCGTAGATGCGGATAAAAAGAAGTCAAAAAAACTGGACAGTTTTTGTGGTTATTAAGGTCTGGAAGGAATTATCAGGCTATCTCTTTGTACAGAGGCACCTTCTGCAACTCGTCATCCATGATCTCACGCGCCACGCGAATACACTTGCCGCACTGTTTCCCGATAGGGACAAGCTGGCGCAAATGCTGAATGGATTTGGGCTGATAACGACGAACAACTTCGCGGAGGGTTTTATCACTCACGGCATTACACAGACAGACGTACATTTACTGCATGCTCCAGTACAATTTCTGATCAAAGTGTAAATGAGAATGGTTTTTATTTCAAACGTAGCTTTTGTGTGGTTTTTCTATCTGTCATGAAATTTTGACGAAAAAAAAGAGCACCGCAGTGCTCTTCTTTCGTGCTGCGGTGGCTACCTAAGCAGCCACCGGCATTAACGCAATTAAGCGATAATTTCAGCAACAACGCCCGCACCAACAGTACGGCCGCCTTCACGGATTGCGAAACGCAGACCCTGATCCATCGCGATTGGCTTGATCAGAGTAACAGTCATTTTCACGTTGTCGCCTGGCATTACCATTTCAACGCCTTCTGGCAGTTGAACGTCGCCGGTCACGTCAGTAGTACGGAAGTAGAACTGAGGACGGTAGCCTTTGAAGAACGGAGTATGACGA
>NZ_BBOC01000078.1:0-25632 GCF_001485335.1 Type-D symbiont of Plautia stali
CGGTATTTTCGGATGCGGTAAGCCAACGGCACCTTCGCTGACGCCCATTTTTTCTACGGCGGTCACCGGATCGGCCACCAGTTCGTCCAGCGGTAAGCTGTTATCGGCGATACGGTTAACGAAGGAGGTATTGGCGCCGTTCTCCAGCAAACGACGCACCAGATAAGCGAGCAGGGTTTCATGCGTGCCGACCGGTGCATAAATACGGCAAGGGCGGTTGAGCTTGCCATCGGCCACTTTGCCCACCACCTGCTCATACAGCGGTTCGCCCATGCCGTGCAGGCACTGGAACTCATACTGACCAGGATAATAGTTGTTGCCTGCCAGCTGATAGATCGCCGCCAGCGTATGGGCGTTGTGGGTAGCAAACTGCGGATAGATTAAGTTCGGCACCGCCAGCAGTTTGCGGGCGCATGCCAGATAGGAGATATCGGTGTACACCTTGCGGGTGTAAACCGGATAGCCTTCCAGGCCATCGATCTGTGCACGTTTGATCTCACTGTCCCAGTACGCACCTTTCACCAGACGGATCATCAGACGACGACGGCTGCGCTGAGCCAGATCGATCAGTGAATCAATAACAAACGGGCAGCGCTTCTGGTAGGCCTGAATGACGAAGCCGATACCGTTCCAGCCATCCAACTCTGGCTCAAAGCACAGCTTCTCCAGCAGATCGAGCGACAGCTCCAGACGATCCGCTTCTTCCGCATCAATATTGATGCCGATGTCGTAAGAACGCGCCAGCAAGGTCAGGGATTTGAGGATTGGATACAGCTCCTCCATCACGCGCTCATATTGCGCGCGGCTATAGCGCGGATGCAGTGCGGAAAGCTTAATCGAAATGCCTGGGCCTTCATAAATGCCACGACCGTTTGAGGCTTTGCCAATAGCGTGGATCGCCTGCTGATAAGAGACCAGGTAAGCTTTGGCATCGCTGGCGGTGAGTGCGGCTTCACCCAGCATGTCGTAAGAGTAGCGGAAACCTTTCTCTTCCAGCTTGCGAGCGTTGGCGAGCGCTTCAGCGATGGTTTCGCCCGTCACAAACTGTTCACCCATCAGGCGCATCGCCATGTCCACACCTTTACGGATCAGCGGTTCACCGCTCTTGCCGATAATGCGGTTTAGTGAACGTGACAGGTTGGCTTCGTTGTGGGTTGAGACCAGACGACCGGTAAACAGCAGACCCCAGGTCGCTGCGTTGACAAACATCGACGGGCTACGCCCCAGATGTGACTGCCAGTTGCCGTTGCTGATTTTATCGCGAATCAGCGCATCACGGGTTGGCTTATCAGGGATACGCAGCAGCGCCTCCGCCAGACACATCAATGCCACGCCTTCCTGCGAGGAGAGAGAGAACTCCTGCAACAGGCTTTGCACCATGCCGGCGCGTCCGGTTGCACCTTTTTGGTGCCGCAGTTTCTCCGCCAGGCTATAGGCGAGTTGATGCGTTTTTTCGGCGAGAGGGGCAGGGAGACGTGCCTGCTCCAGCAACATCGGCACTGCATCCGTCTCCGGACGACGCCATGCCGCAGTGATGGCGGAGCGGGTCACTGACTGCGGCAGAATGTGTTCCGCAAAATCGAGGAAGGGCTGTATAGCCTCGTCTGGCGTGCCTTCTTCGCTGGAGGCATCCGCCAGTTGCAAAGGAATTTCAGGCAAGGATTCGCCGGCTTCCAACTGCGTGAGGTAGTTAAAAATCGCCTGCTTGATCAGCCAGTGTGGTGTGCGGTCAATTTTGTTTGCAGCCAACTTAATGCGATCGCGGGTGGCTTCATCCAGCTTCACCCCCATGGTGGTGGTTCCCATGATTTCCTCGTCTCTAAATGATGTCGTCAAATCCAGCGTGGCAGCACTATCACTTAAGTTGCAACTTTGTGCAACCTTGTTAAATGTGACCTGAGTTGCATGTTTTTCACTGTCTGAGTTGTTAAAACCGAATGAATCGGCATGAAACTTGCTGCAAGAATCTCGCCAGGGTTGCAACCTACCTTAAACATCGACGTTTTAAATGGATTTGGGTGCAACTAAAAGTGTGAGTGAGTGCAACCTATTGGCATTAAAAAATCGAAGTCAGGTGAAACCAGTGTGACAGCTGTGTTAAATGCATTGTGCGCGCCGCCCCTTTGCGGCAGGATACCGCGCCTTAAGAGGAATCGCTTTCTCTGGATGCGGTAAAGCCCTGGGTTATCCCGTTCCGATAACCCAGGAAAAAAGATTGCTCTTAATGAATTACATAATAAGTGGAGAGAGTATGAGTGTAAGTACACCGATGTTGGTGACCTTTGTAATTTACATCCTCGGGATGGTGCTAATCGGTTTCATTGCCTACCGTTCAACCAAAAGTTTTGATGACTATATTCTGGGTGGTCGCAGTTTAGGCAGCGTCGTCACGGCATTGTCCGCCGGCGCATCGGATATGAGCGGTTGGTTGCTGATGGGCTTGCCGGGTGCCATTTTCCTGTCCGGTATCTCTGAGAGCTGGATTGCCATCGGCCTCACTATTGGTGCCTGGCTGAACTGGAAAATCGTCGCGGGCCGCCTGCGTGTGCAAACCGAACATCATGACAATGCCTTAACCCTGCCAGATTTCTTCTCCAGCCGTTTCGAGGATAAAAGCAAGCTGCTGCGTGTTATCTCCGCGGTGGTGATTCTCATCTTCTTCACCATTTACTGCGCATCGGGCGTGGTAGCTGGTGCGCGTCTGTTTGAAAGCACCTTTGGTATGGATTACCAGACGGCGCTGTGGGCCGGCGCGGCAGCCACCATTCTTTACACGCTGGTGGGTGGTTTCCTGGCGGTGAGCTGGACAGATACCGTTCAGGCCAGCCTGATGATCTTTGCGCTGATTCTGACGCCGGTGTTTGTGATTATTGCAGTTGGCGGTCTGGATGATTCCCTGGCGGTCATTGAAGCGAAAAGCCTTGAAAACCTCGACATGTTGAAAGGGCTGAATTTTGTTGCGGTGATCTCGCTGCTCGGCTGGGGTTTAGGCTACTTTGGTCAGCCGCATATCCTGGCGCGCTTTATGGCCGCAGACTCCCATCGTTCAATTCGTGCAGCACGTCGCATCGGTATGACATGGATGATTCTGTGTCTGGCCGGTGCGGTAGCGGTAGGCTTCTTTGGTATTGCGTACTTCCAGAACCATCCAGAGCAGGCCGCAGGCGTCAGCCAGAATGGCGAGCGTGTGTTTATCGAGCTGACGCGAATCCTCTTCAACCCATGGATTGCCGGTATTCTACTCTCCGCGATTCTGGCGGCGGTGATGTCCACTCTGAGCTGTCAGCTGTTGGTGTGCTCAAGCGCCCTGACTGAAGACCTGTATAAAGGCTTCTTGCGTAAAAATGCCAGCCAGAAAGAGCTGGTGTGGGTGGGCCGTCTGATGGTGCTGGTGATTGCGTTAATCGCTATCGCGCTGGCGGCAAACCCGGAAAACCGCGTGCTGGGCCTGGTGAGCTATGCATGGGCAGGCTTCGGTGCCGCCTTCGGTCCGGTCGTGTTGTTTGGTGTGTGCTGGAAGCGCATGACGCGCAACGGCGCGCTGGCCGGTATGGTGATTGGTGCGCTGACCGTGCTGCTGTGGAAGAACTACGGTTACACCGAGCTGTATGAAATTATCCCTGGATTCATCTTCGCCAGCATCGCGATTGTAGTGTTCAGCCTGATCGGCAGCGGCCCGTCAGAAGAAGCTCAGGCGCGCTTCGCCGCGGCTGAAGCAGAATACAATACCAAGTAGTTTTTTCGGTTTTAGTGCAAACCCGCCCGTTAAACGGCGGGTTTTTTTGTTCATAGCATTCATTGCCGAATGTCCCCCATAGCGATGAAGAAGGTAAAAGTCTCATAAAGGCCATCTGGAAGAGCGAAGCGTCCGAGCCATGGATGGCGAGGCCGATCTGCAGGGATGCGTGTTTCCTTCGCGATCCAGATGGCCTTTATGGGGCATTTCGCATCACATTCAGCAAAGCTATCCAGCCGACTCTAATTCTGTCTCCCGCTCCGCAAATGAGAAATTATTTCATTAAGTGACTTGTATTTTCCCTCCCTGTAATGATAATCGATATCGTTCGCACTTTACGTATTTTTACCTAAGGTTTACCCTCCTTAACATTCAAGAGGTTGGTGATGTTCGTACCGTTTCTCATTATGCTGCGTGAAGGTCTTGAAGCAGCGCTCATCGTCAGCCTGATTGCCAGCTACCTGAAACGCACCCAGCGCAGTCAATGGTTTCCTGCCATGTGGGCGGGTGTTTTCATTGCGGCTGCGCTCTGCCTGGCCCTTGGCATTTTCATCAATGAAACCACCGGTGAATTCCCGCAGAAACAGCAGGAGCTGTTCGAAGGCATTGTGGCAGTTGTGGCGGTGGTGATACTGACATCTATGGTGTTCTGGATGCGCAAAGTCTCGCGAAATATCAAAGCCACGCTGGAACGGTCGGTTGATCAGGCATTGCAAAAGCAGGGCGGCAGTGGCTTCCCGCTGGTGCTGATGGTCTTTCTGGCGGTGGCTCGTGAAGGGCTGGAATCCGTATTCTTCCTGCTCGCTGCCTTTACCCAGGATGTTGGCTATGCGCCGCCGATTGGTGCGGTGCTCGGTCTAATCACCGCCATTGTACTGGGCATGCTGCTCTATTACGGCGGTATTAGACTCAACCTGGGCAGCTTCTTCCGTTGGACCAGCCTGTTCATTCTTTTCGTGGCTGCTGGCCTGGCGGCGGGGGCGATTCGTGCCTTTCATGAAGCCGGACTGTGGAACCATTTCCAGGATGTGGCTTTTGACCTCAGCAACACGCTCTCAACCCATTCGGTAGTAGGGACGCTGCTGGAAGGCATTCTCGGCTATCAGGAAACGCCTAGCGTCAGTGAAGTGGTGGTCTGGTTAATTTACCTGATCCCTGCACTGTTGCTGTTTTTCTTCCCGGCACGCCCAACGGCCAATGCTGCTCGCACTACACGCTGAAATTAAATCAGGCGCGATTGCGCGCCTGTTCTTCCATGTAACAGGGATATCACTATGACGATTCGCTTCCGCCGCAAGGCGCTGTTGGTTTCTATGCTGGCTCTCTCAGGCGCCGCTTCTGCTGCATCCATCCCGCAGGTCACGGTTACCGTCACCGACAAACAGTGCGAGCCGATGTCACTGAATGTGCAGGCAGGGAAAACCCAGTTCATCATCAAAAACAACAGCCAGAAAGCGCTGGAGTGGGAAATCCTGAAAGGGGTGATGGTGGTGGAAGAGCGTGAAAACATCGCGCCTGGCTTCAGCCAGAAACTGACGGCCAACCTCGAAGCGGGCGAATATGACATGACCTGTGGTCTGCTCACCAACCCGAAAGGCAAACTGGTTGTCTCGGGTGAATCAAAAACCGCTGCCAAAGGCAAAACCGACATCATGCAACTGGCAGGCCCGATTACCGACTACAAAACTTACGTGATGAGCGAAGTTAAAGAGCTGGTGGCGGGGACGCAGGCCTTTACTGATGCGGTGAAAGCGGGCGATCTGGAGAAAGCCAAAGCGCTGTATGCGCCAACGCGTGCGCACTATGAGCGTATTGAACCGATTGCTGAACTGTTCTCCGATCTGGACAGCAGCATCGATGCCCGTGAAGACGACTTTGAGAAGAAAGCGGAAGATCCTAAATTCACCGGATTCCACCGTATCGAAAAAATCCTGTGGGCTGACAAAACCACCAAAGGTGCAGAAGAGTTCGCCACTAAGCTGAACCAGGATGTGTTGGATCTGCAAACCCGTATCAGCGAGCTGGCATTCCCGCCAGCCAAAGTGGTCGGTGGCGCTGCCGGTCTGATTGAAGAAGTGGCGGCCAGCAAAATCTCTGGCGAGGAAGACCGTTACAGCCGCACCGACCTGTCTGACTTCCAGGCTAACATCGATGGCGCACAGAAAATTGTTGATCTGCTGCGTCCACAGTTACAAAAAGCTAACCCGCAACTGCTGGCGAAAGTTGACGCAAACTTCAAGAAAGTGGACGGCATTCTCAGCAAATATCGCACCAAAGACGGATTTGAGTCTTACGAGAAGCTGACCACTGCTGACCGTAATGCGCTGAAAGGGCCGATCACTACCCTGGCGGAAGATCTCTCCCTGTTGCGCGGTACTTTAGGTCTCGACTAATCATGAGTAATAAAAATGACGCGGCGCAACCGTCGCGTCGTCGTTTATTGCAGGGATTAGGCATGCTGGGCGGCGCTGCCGCCCTCAGTGGCGGCTGTCCGTTCCATACGGCAGCCGCGGCTGACAGCTTCTCTCCCGGCACGGTTGCACCCGATGCACGCCAACAAGCGCAACCCTTCTACGGCACGCATCAAGCCGGCATTATCACTCCGCAGCAGGCATCCATGATGCTGGTGGCGTTTGATGTCTTGGCCAGTGATAAAACCGATTTAGAGCGCTTATTCCGCTTACTCACCGCGCGCTTTGCTTTCCTGACCAAAGGTGGGCCAGCGCCAGCAGTGCCTAACCCGCAGCTGCCGCCGATGGATTCCGGTATTCTCGGTGCCGATATTGCACCTGATAATCTCACCATCACCTTGTCAGTCGGTACCTCATTGTTTGACGAGCGCTTTGGTCTCAGCGCCCATAAACCAATGCAGCTGCAATCCATGACGCGCTTCCCCAATGATTCGCTGGATGCCGAGCAGTGTCATGGCGATCTGTTGATCCAGATTTGCGCCAATACCCAGGATACGGTGATCCACGCGCTGCGCGACATCATCAAGTACACGCCCGATCTGCTGGCGGTGCGCTGGCGTCGCGACGGCTTTATTGCCGACCATGCTGCACGCAGCAAAGGTCAGGAAACGCCCATCAACCTTTTGGGCTTCAAAGACGGCACCGCGAATCCAGATACGCACAATAATGCACTGATGGATCAACTGCTGTGGGTCACGGCCAATCAGCAAGAGCCCGCCTGGACGGTGGGTGGCAGCTATCAGGCGGTGCGTATTATTCGTTTCCACGTTGAAATGTGGGACCGTACCCCGCTGGGCGAACAGCAGACCATTTTTGGCCGCGAGAAATTATCCGGTGCGCCATTGGGTATGAAAACTGAACACGATGTGCCGGATTACAGCAAAGACCCCGATGGTGATGTGATTGCACTGGATGCGCATATTCGCCTCGCCAACCCACGTACGCCTGCAACTGACAGCAGTTTGATGCTGCGCCGAGGTTACAGCTACTCTTCTGGTATCACCGGAGCAGGGCAGTTAGATATGGGGTTATTGTTCGTCTGTTATCAGCATGATTTAGCCAAAGGCTTTATCACGGTACAGCAGCGTCTGAATGGCGAAGCGCTGGAAGAATATATACGCCCGATTGGTGGCGGATACTTTTTCGTTTTACCCGGTGTCCCTGATGAAAAACATTACCTTGGGCAGCCTCTACTGCAGGCTTGATTAATAAATGCACAGTTCCTACGCAGCGATAAGGTCGCGTAGGGGCTTTTTTTACTTGCAACAAACTTTCCCCCGGCCTCTTCCACTTCCGAATGTTCTGAAAAAGTTCGCCGCGCACTAAATAATCCATCACTCTGAAAGATATAGATAATTTAATTTAAGACGAAAGTTCTCATGCTTCGCTTATCTGTTTTTCTTTAGCGTGACGTAAAAATACTGTTGCAAAGCATGGTTAATTTGATGCACTTTACTCATAAGCGTTGTCAGTTGTGTGGCTAAGTCCACTGGAGTTCGCGCATGACCCGGTCCTTCTATGGACAGTTAAATACACTTCAGCTAGCGCAGTACACTGCGGGGGATTTCTTCCCTCCAAAGTATCCTCTTCACTTTTCAATTATCGTTTCCGAACTAACGCCAATTCTTTACCGGTGCGCTACAGCGCTTCGTCGTTGTTGCACACTATTCTCAATGGCCAGACTCGGCTTACAAGGAAGCCAACGAAACCTCTAAAGCGTTCAAGTCATCGCCGCGGGTGATCCGCCGCGATAAATGAAACCAACTGTAAGGTGCCACTATGGGAAGACAGAAAGCAGTGATCAAAGCGCGTCGTGAAGCAAGAAGAGTCGTTCGTAGTGATTCTCGCAGTCACCGTCAGCGCGAAGAAGAATCGGTCACTTCGCTGGTGCAGATGGGTGGGTTGGACTCAATAGGCATGGCGCGTGATTCACGCGATCGTGGTCCGATTGAAGCCAGAAATGAAGCTCAGGCGCACTATCTTAACGCCATAGAATCGAAACAGCTGATATTCGCCACCGGTGAAGCCGGTTGCGGTAAAACCTGGATTAGCGCAGCCAAAGCGGCTGAGGCCCTGATCAATAAGGACATCGAAAGGATAATTGTGACGCGCCCGGTTCTGCAGGCGGATGAAGATCTCGGTTTCCTCCCCGGAGACATTTCCGAGAAGTTCGCCCCGTATTTCCGACCGGTATACGACGTTCTGGTTAAACGTCTCGGCGCTTCCTTTATGCAGTACTGCCTGCGACCCGAAATCGCTAAGGTAGAGATCGCGCCCTTCGCATATATGCGCGGACGTACCTTTGAAAATGCGGTGGTGATCCTTGATGAGGCTCAAAACGTTACCGCCGCACAGATGAAGATGTTCCTGACACGCTTAGGCGAAAACGTGACGGTTATCGTCAACGGCGATATCACTCAGTGTGACTTGCCGTCTAACGTCAAATCTGGTCTGGCCGATGCGTTAGCGCGCTTCGAAGAAGATGAGATGATTGGCGTGGTGCGTTTCGGCAAAGACGACTGCGTCCGCTCGGCACTCTGCCAGCGCACGCTGCATGCTTACAGTTAACCTTTATAGAAGTAGATTGAGAGTGTAGCGAAGCAAAACCCGGCGCAAGCCGGGTTTTTTTGTTCCCGGTTAACCGGCATCAGTTGAGCGAATCATGAGTTGATTATTGGGGAAGTCTATTAACACTGCATGGTTCTGTAGAAAGTTGGTCCCTAATAATCCATCCGCTTTCATATGTTGAAAATCACCTTCAAGAACTAAGACGTTCACGTTAAATTTCCCTGGTGCGGTGTCTTTAATATGAACCTGAGTCGCCTCGCAATTATCGTTATCCATCTCAGCCCACAGTCATTTTTTAATATTTATTGTCGGTGTTTATTTATGCGAAGCAGTTTTAACTTATACCTCAGAGGGCTTTAATCACTGGCTCGTGATTTAAAACAAGGCGTTTCTTGTGAAAACCGGGCGGTACGCGCATCACGCTCATAACCTTGCGGTTCACACAGCAGATGATAAAGCTCGGGCCGACGACCGTGGATCCAGCGTCGGCCGGTGGACATCGCGAGCAAAGAGAGATCCAACTCGGCGCTGACTAGCGCATCCCGGAAAGTGGTGGTTTCATTGATAATGCGGCCATAGGGGTCAATCACCATCGCGTTGCCAGTACGGATTTCGCCGTTATCGAGTCCAACACCGTTGCTGAACAATAAGAACAGCCCATTATCGTGTGCGCGTGACGGTAACCAGCGCATTAACCAACCGCGCCCGCTGTCTCCGGCTAAAGCGGCTTCAAGTGCATCTGGATTCTGGTCTCGCTTCTCCCACAAACTGATCGGAATTGGCTTCATGCCGAAGGGGCTACGTGAATGCGTGCCGCCGGTCTGATGTGGTGCGATCAAAATATCGGCACCAAGCAGGGCGGTGATGCGCACGTTATCAGTCAGGTTGTTATCCCAGCAGATCAAAATCCCAATACGCACTCCCCATGGCGTATCGAACACGGTGAATTCATTCCCTTGGGAAATTGCTGGGTGTTCAAATGCGTGGATTTTTCGATGGATATGACGCTGACCATCCGGCATGCACATCGCATAGGCATTGTAGAGCTGGCCATTGCGATGTTTTTCAATGAAACCCGCACCGATTGCCATCTGGTACTTCTCAGCCAGCATCGCGATACGTGCCAGCGAGGGGCTGTCATCATTGCTTTCAGCCAGCGCTTCCACCTCTTCAGCAGGGAGATCCGGAACATGCCAGTAGCCAGTGATACACATTTCAGGGAAGGCGAGAACCTGGGTCTTATCCTGTGCAGCTTGTTCAATGAACTGCTCCATGGTGGAGAGATTGTAATCTTTGTCCCCGGCTCGATGACAAAACTGTACCGTTGCGACACGAAGTTTTTTATCCATTTGGTTTTCTCGTTTGGGAAATTGGACGCTATTTCACCAGAGAGATATCAACCGTGTATAATCACAAAATCTCGCATTTTGATAACCAAACGGAATGGATATTAAACTTCTGCGCGCCTTCGTGACGCTAGCCAAAACAGGGTCGTATCATGCGGCCGCGGACATACTGTGTGTGACACAACCCGCGCTCACTAAGCAGATACAGACACTAGAACATTTTGTTGGTGTCACGCTTTTTCAGCGCGGGCGGAATGGCGCAAGGCTGACCATCGCTGGTGAGCAACTGTTGCCAAATGCCCAGGATATTGTTGAACGGCATACACAGTTTTGTGCGTCCATCGCTAATCTGCAAAGCGGTCATGCGGGAAAGTTGACTGTTGGGTTCGGCATCTCGTCATTTCGACTTGCCCCCGAGCGGGTAGCGGCATTCCGTAACCTATATCCTGGCGTGCAGGTGTCACTGAATGACATGCCCTCGGCGGTGCAGTGCCAGCAGCTGATTGAGGGGCGTCTTCAGGTCGGATTTGTGCGTCTGCCGGTGCCTGAGCCTCTGTGCGGCCTGACGCTGGGAGAAGAGCAATTGGTGCTGGCGGTTGCTGCCGATTACGCTTCAACGTCCACGACGTTAATTGAAACCCATCAACTGTTGCAGCTCTCGCCGTATCGCGGTGACGGGCTAACAGAGCAGGCACAGCGTTACCTCAATGACCATCACCTTAAGCCGCGCGCTGTGGCGGCCGCAGATGATATCCAGACACTACTGGCATTAGTGGCGGCAGGTGATGGCGTCGCATTATTGCCCGCCAATGTGGCGCATATCCTGCCCTCAGCCGTAAAGTTGTTATCGCTTGAGGGTGAATATACGCGCTGGCAAACCGGCATGGCCTGGCATGCGCAGATTAAAGACCCAGTAAGAGATAACTTTTTGCATCTGGTGAGAAATAACTAAAACGTTTTGCGGACTCTGGGTGAAATATAAAAAAGGGCGGGTGCATTGAGGTCAGCCATGCCAACAAAAAAGAGTGGCGGGAGTTTCCTCCCGCCGGTTGCTCTTACTTAATGGATTCGTAAGCCATGAAAGCAGCAACCTCCATGTGGCCGGTTCGGATTCGTACCTCACAGAGGTCTTTTCTCGTGACCAGTATCACGGCCAGCACTGCCGCGATTAAGAAGATGGCGATCAAGATCGCCTCACGCTGCTTCATGGTTGCTTCTCCTTGCCTTTCGGCGAGTAAGACGCTACCTTTCATGTTGTCTGGCATTAAGGGTAGGCCTCGGGTTGATTGAATAAATCACTCGGGGCTTTCTTCTTTCTGCCGTCAGCCATGCTTAAGACAGAAAGCCTCAAGCACCCGCCCGAATACTACGTATCCTGATACAAGCTCACAATGAGATGGCTTGTAGTCGAATTCTTAATCTGTGAAAAGTTTGACCGCTGGAGCCAGATGATGAAATTGAGCATTCTCAATTTCAAGAGATGGCGGTTGGCGGTTGGCGGTGGGCGGCGGGAAATGAAAATAAAAATGCCCAGCTGTTAACTGGGCACTTTCATATAAATAATGGCGGTGAGAGGGGGATTAATTCGCTGCGCTCACCCTTCGGGCAGCGTCGCAGGCTCCGCTGTCCAACTGGCTGACGCCAGTAATCGAACCCCAATCGGGGCTTCTCATCCCCCTCAGATGGGCGGGAAATGCAAATAAAAATGCCCAGCTGTTAACTGGGCACTTTCATATAAATAATGGCGGTGAGAGGGGGATTCGAACCCCCGATACGTTGCCGTATACACACTTTCCAGGCGTGCTCCTTCAGCCACTCGGACATCTCACCACGTTTTTTCCGCTAACCGCACTGGGTCAACGGGGCGCTACTATAGGGAGTAACCCGAAAACGGTCAAGCCCTATTTTCTCCTTTTCTTCTATTCGCTTAAGCTCTGTGCAGGTTGTCTGAACTCTGATCAAAGTGGTGCTTCTGTCATCAAATTATTCCTTATCCGCCACAAAAGTGTCACCAAACTGTCGCAGACTTGTCTGCGGAAACATTTGGTTATATTTACTGATAAGGATGCTTATAAATGAAACACATACCTCTTTTCACGGTTTCTCTGCTAGCCTCATTAATCACCGCGTCAGCAGTGGCAGATGATGCAACATACTCGCGTGCCGCAAATGGCGATATTACCGAACACGGTGGCGCGCGCCGTCTTAGCGGCGATCAAACTGAGGCGCTGAAAGCGTCATTAATCAACACCACGGCTAAGAACGTCATTTTGTTGATCGGTGATGGCATGGGCGATTCAGAAATTACCGCCGCTCGTAACCAGGCGATGGGGGCTGGTGGATTCTTCCCCGGTCTGGATGCATTGCCACTGACCGGGCAATACACGCACTATTCCCTCGACAAGAAAACCCACAAACCGAACTACGTGACAGATTCAGCCGCGTCAGCGACGGCGTGGGCCACCGGCACCAAATCCTACAATGGCGCAATTGGCGTCGATGTGAATGGCAAAGATCAGGTCACCATTCTTGAGCTGGCGAAAGCCGCCGGGAAAGCCACCGGTAATGTGTCAACCGCTGAACTGCAGGATGCAACACCTGCTGCATTGATGGCGCATGTCACTTCGCGTAAATGCTATGGCCCTGAAAAAACCAGTGAGCTGTGTCCGACTAACGCGCTGGAGCAGGGCGGTAAAGGATCAATCAGCGAGCAGATGCTAAAAACCCGTCCTGATGTCACTTTCGGAGGCGGCGCAAAATCCTTTAATGAAAGCGCTAAAGCCGGTGAGTACCAAGGTAAAACCCTACGTGAGCAGGCTCAGGCGTTGGGCTATCAACTGGTGGATAACCTTGAAGGCATGAATGCGATTCAGCAGGCCGATCAAACTAAACCGGTATTGGGCCTGTTCTCTGATGGCAACATGCCGGTGCGCTGGCAAGGGCCGAAAGCCAGCTATCACGGCAATATTGATAAGCCAGTGGTGACCTGCGAAGTGAACAAAGAACGCCCAGCTTCCGCACCGACTCTGGCGCAGATGACCAAAAAGGCGCTCGATCTGCTGAGCACCAATGAGAAAGGCTTCTTCCTGCAGGTCGAAGGGGCATCGATCGATAAGCAGGATCATGCTGCGAACCCGTGCGGTCAGATTGGTGAAACCGTTGATCTGGATGAAGCAGTACAGCAGGCGCTGGCCTTTGCCCGTGAGCACGGGGATACGCTGGTAGTGGTGACCGCAGATCATGCGCACAGCAGTCAGATTATCGAGAACGGCAGCAAAGCGCCGGGTCTTACGCAGGCACTGAATACCAAAGATGGCGCAGTGATGACCATCAGCTACGGCAACTCGGAAGATGATTCACAAGGCCATACCGGCACACAGATTCGTATTGCGGCATACGGACCGCATGCGGCAAACGTAGTGGGTCTGACCGATCAGACCGACCTGTTCTTTACGCTGAAGGATGCGATGGGGATTAAGTAATTAAATCAGGGGCGGTCTGAAGATCGCCCCTCACTGTTACAGGCCGCGCTGAGCCATCAGACGGGCTAAATCGACTAAGCGATTGGAGAAACCCCACTCGTTGTCATACCAGGCAAGGATTTTTACCAGGTTGCCGCCAATCACCAGGGTTGAAAGGCCATCAATGATCGATGAGCGCGGATCGCCCTGATAATCGCTGGAGACCAGTGGTTCATCGCTATAGCCCAATATCCCTTTCAGCGGACCTTCTGCCGCAGCCGCTTTAAACGCGTTGTTCACTTCCTCAGCCGTCACATCACGTTTTAATGTCACGGTTAAATCGACAATCGATACCACCGGAACCGGCACGCGCAATGAATAACCGGTCAGGCGACCATCCAGCTCGGGAATCACGCGTCCCAACGCCTTAGCGGCACCACTTGAGTAAGGCACTATCGACAGCGCCGCAGCGCGCGCGCCACGCAGATCTTTTTCAGGCTGATCGTGCAGCACCTGGCTGTTGGTGTAGGCATGCGTGGTGTTCATTAAGCCGTGCTCGATGCCAAATGCTTGGTGAAGTACCTGCGCGGCAGGGGCTAAGCCGTTCGTGGTGCAACTGCCGTTGCTGACCACGAAGTGCTGCTGCGGATCGTAGCGCTGATCGTTCACGCCGAGCACAATCGTCAGGTCATCATTTTTGCCCGGCGCGGATATAATCACCCGTTTTGCGCCTCCGCTGGTGATATGCACGGCAGCTTTGTCGCGTTCGGTGAAGAAGCCGGTGGCTTCAATCACGATATCAACGCCGACATCACGCCAGCGAATATTGGCCGGGTCGCGCTCGCTGAACACACGCACTGGCTTGCCATCGATACGTAACTCGCCTTCAGAGGCTTCCACTTCAGCGGGTAAACGGCCGAGCAGCGAATCATGTTTCAGCAGGTGTGCCAGCGTCTTGCTGTCGGTGAGATCGTTGATTGCCACAATCTCAATATCGTCGCTACCCAGTGCGGCGCGAAATACATTCCGTCCGATACGGCCAAAGCCGTTAATGCCTACCTTGATCATCATTGACTCCTTATATGAAGTGACTGCAGTCAATGTAGGCCGTTCACAGGATGGCGTAAACGACAAAAAAGGATCACTTTACGCCAATTTTCGGCAGTGAAAGCGTTGGCGATATTCACCGGGTGTAAGGTGGAGTTGGCGCTCAAAGCTGCGTCGCATATTGATGCTGTTGCCGAAACCGGTTTCTTCAGCAATGCGCTCCAGCGTGTCACGGGTCTGTTCCAGCCTTTCCCGTGCAGCCGCCAGACGTGCTTCCGCGACAAAGCGTGCAGGCGGCGCACCGGTTTCACGGGTAAATACGCGGGTGAAGTTTCTTGGGCTCATGGCAGCATGTTCGGCCAGCTTTTCAACGGATAAGTCTTCGGCCAGATGGTCGCGAATCCAGCTTTGTAGCGCGTTAATCGGACCAGAGTCACTTTGCTGAAGTTGGTAGCGACTGAACTGCATTTGTCCGCCGGGGCGGCGCAGATACATCACCATGTCCTGTGCGATATCGCGTGCTACGCTGAAACCGAAATCCTCTTCAACCAACGCCAGCGTCAGGTCAAAGCCAGAACTGACGCCACCTGAGGTCCAGATCGTGCCATCCTGAATATAGAGCGGGCCACCTTCAACCTTAACCTGTGGGAAGCGCGTTTGCAGTGTATCAAGCAGTCGCCAGTGCGAAGTGGCCCGTCGTCCATCCAGTAAACCTGCCTCCGCCAGCAGCATCGCACCACCGCATATCGATACCACGCGTCGCGCCTGAGGGGCCGCCAGCTTGATAAAGTCCACCACCATGTTGCCTTCTTCCACGCTGTCGCCACGGCCGGTGATCATGATGGTGTCCCAGGCCTGACGGGGATCCAGTTCGGCCAGTTTGAGGTCGGCGAGCAGATTCAACCCGGACTGGCCATGGATGACTTGATGCGCTTGCGTCGTCGCGATACTGACACGATAGCGCGGCTGGTCGAGGCCAACCGGCAAGTGCAGATTGGCGTGCATCAGGATGTCGGCGATGCCCGCCGCTTCGAACAGCATGCCGCCGTCGGGCACAATGACGAGAAAATTTTTCATGGCTTAAAGTGTTTCTTGATGACAAAGCAAGTCAAAGTGTCGCATGCTGGTGTCGGCAAAGACCAGACATTTTGGCCAAAGGAATGGATGAGTTCACATGGAGCAATCAGTGGAAAATCGTTTAGACCAATTTTTAATGCATCCTCCCGCCATGACTTATCGCGGCAGCAAACGTTGTGCTGTAGAGTTTCTGCGGTTCGGCATTAAAGAAGCGCGTGCACATCGCACAATAAAAAAATCCACGCCGTGGCGTGGATTTTCTGGCACAGAGAAAGTTAGACGTTGAACAAGAAGTTCATCACGTCGCCATCTTTCACGATGTACTCTTTACCTTCTGAACGCATCTTGCCGGCTTCTTTCGCGCCTTGCTCACCCTTGTAGGTGACAAAGTCATCAAACGCGATGGTCTGTGCGCGGATAAAGCCTTTCTCGAAGTCGGTGTGGATTTTACCTGCCGCCTGCGGTGCAGTGGCACCCACAGGGATGGTCCATGCACGCACTTCTTTCACGCCAGCGGTGAAGTAAGTTTGCAGGTTGAGCAGTGCATAACCCGCACGAATCACACGGTTCAGGCCTGGTTCTTCCAGACCCAATTCCGCCATGAATTCATCACGCTCTTCATCGTCCAGTTCGGCGATATCAGACTCGACAGCCGCACAGACTGGCACCACCACGGAGCCTTCGGCTTCAGCGATCGCACGTACCTGATCAAGATATGGGTTGTTTTCGAAACCGTCTTCGTTGACGTTAGCGATATACATGGTCGGTTTCAGCGTCAGGAAGCTCAGGTAGCGGATTGCCGCTTTCTCGTCCGCATCCAGTTTCAGCGCGCGCAACATGCCAGCCTGTTCAAGGTGCGGCAGGCACTTCTCCAGAGCAGCCAGTTCAGCTTTGGCATCTTTGTCGCCGCCTTTGGCTTTTTTCTGGCAGCGCTGAATGGCGCGTTCGCAGGTATCAAGGTCTGACAACGCCAGTTCGGTGTTGATGACGTCAATATCTTCCGCCGGGTTCACTTTGCCGGAAACGTGGATGATGTTGTCGTTTTCAAAGCAGCGCACCACGTGGCCGATCGCTTCGGTTTCACGGATGTTGGTCAGGAACTGGTTGCCCAGACCTTCACCTTTCGAGGCGCCTTTCACCAGACCGGCGATATCGACGAATTCCATGGTGGTTGGCACTACGCGCTGTGGCTTAACGATGTCGCTCAGCTGATCGAGGCGCAGATCGGGCATTGGCACGACACCGGTGTTTGGCTCGATGGTGCAGAACGGAAAGTTGGCTGCTTCGATACCCGCTTTGGTCAGCGCGTTGAACAGGGTGGATTTACCGACGTTCGGCAGGCCCACAATACCGCATTTAAATCCCATGGTCTGATTACCTTTATCACTGAGTGTGCGGCGCTGACTGACAGCGTCGACAGATTCAAAAAATTTCGCGCATTATACACAGAATTACCCTCTGCGGCGCGGGAATTGGCCTTAGCTGGCCTTGAAGGCGTGAAGGCGGTTCATCGCCTTGATCTTGTCTTCTTTCAACCAGACTTCAGTGCAACGTACGGCTTCATCGACGGCATCATCAATCAGCTTTTGTTCGCTGGCCGGGGGTTTACCTAAAACAAAGCCCGTCACTTTATTACGGTCACCCGGATGGCCGATGCCGACACGCAAACGGTGGAAATTATTGTTGTTGCCCAGTTTGCTAATGATGTCTTTCAGGCCATTGTGACCGCCGTGACCGCCACCCTGTTTGAACTTCGCCACGCCTGGCGGTAAGTCCAGCTCATCGTGCGCCACTAAAATTTCTTCAGGCGTGATGCGATAGAAAGTCGCCATCGCTGCTACCGCTTTGCCACTCAGGTTCATAAACGTCGTTGGCACCAACAGGCGTACGTCTTCGCCTGCCAATGACAGGCGCGCAGTGTAGCCGTAAAATTTCGGCTCCTCTTTTAACGACTGATTATGCCTCTCAGCCAGCAAATCCACATACCAGGCACCTGCATTATGGCGCGTTGCGGCGTATTCAGCGCCGGGATTGGCCAGCCCCACAATCAGTTTAATGCTGCTCACGATGTTTATCCTGTCTCACTGCGGAAAGGGCGATAGTTTACTGCCTGCAGGCAGGGATGACAAAGGGTGTAATGGCCAGATAATGACGCTGTGTGACTAATCAATTTCTATCGAAATCAACAGGCTGAGGTAAAGAAATGTCAGAGATTGTGAAGGATGTGTGATCCTGTACGCAACTTAACCGCATGCCATTGCCTAAACTTATGACAAGTTAACCATACGTGCTGTTTGTTCTTTCATAAGGATGGAGGTGAATCATGAAACGTCAAAACTGCCGCTTTGTGGGTAATGGCCTGATGTGTCTGGGTTTACTGACGATGGTGTTGGGTGTCGGCTATTCCATTATTAATCAGCTACCTTCACTGCATCTGCCTCAGTTCCTCGCCCATGGTGCGATGTTCAGTATCTTCATCGGCGCATTGCTGTGGCTGATCGGCGCGCGCGTCAGCGGACGTGAAAGAGTGGAAGACCGCTATTACTGGCTGCGTCATTATGGTGATAAACGCTGCCGTCGTAATCACTCTTCACATTAAGTGAGCATCGCTTCCTGTAGGGGCTGTAACGGCACTCGATAACCTTCGATGCGGTTACGGCCACTGGCTTTCGCGCGATAAAGCGCTTCATCTGCCAGCCCAAGTAAAATCGGGAATGTTTGATCGCGATGAATCGCGGTGGCGAAGCCAATACTCACCGTGTAGCAGACGTCGTTAGGCATCGATAACTGCGTTGCCAGACGAATACGTTCGCACACGCACTGTGCCTCCTCACTGTTGCCAGGTAAAATGGCGGCAAACTCTTCTCCACCCAAACGGGCAAACTTCCCCTCTGCGGGTAACAGCGCCTGTACCACATGGCAAAAATCGATTAATACCCGATCCCCTTGCTGATGCCCATAGCGATCGTTAATGCTTTTGAAATGGTCGAGATCAAAAAGCACTGCGGTGTAGATATACAGTTTGGGATGGCGGGCATTGCGCATCACCAATCGGTCAGCATGCTCGAACAGCGCACGGCGATTCCATACGCTGGTGAGAGGATCGTGCAGCGAGGCCAGTTTGTGCGCGATCTGCGTACGCTCATTCACCATTGCCAGGATAGTAAAGGTTAAGCCAATCACAAACAGTATCGACTCAAGGATCACATAAACCGAGAAGCTGGAACCGGCAATAGCACCGCGCACCGGCGTAGCAATGGCATCATCCAGAAATATCCGCGCCACATGAAACAGCAGATGGATCCACAGCAGCATCTGTGCCGGCCAGAATGTCACCGTCAGCGATGCGCGCGAGTGCCATAAAAGGCGAATCAGCGCGCCGGTGTAAATAATACAAAGCAGACAAAGCACCAGTACCCGCTTGGGTTGGCTGTAATAAAACTCGGGGAAAATACAAAGTATCGCCCAGAGTAAGGCACCAGCCAGCCAGCTCAATCCCAAGGGTTTGCCACAAAAGATGCGAAACGCATTCAACAGATTGCCATAAGCAAGCAGCATGACGACGTTGCCCACGGCAATCGGCAGAAAGTGAAATCCTGCGCTGCGAAGACTGCTAAGGAAAACGGCTAACAGCGTCAGGCTGAGCGCGAGAGTGGTGAAGCCCAGCACGCGATCGTACTGCGACCCCATCCAGGCGAAGACCAGAATAATACTCAAAAATCCGAGCACGTAGAGCTCACAAACAAATAATGTATAGATGTCGAGAGTCATAGTGGTCGGAGTTCTCAGAAAAAAAGTGACAGGAAAAATACCACTAATCATTAGAGTGCTAAAGCGCAGCATAGTGTCTGAAATGAAAACAGTGAAAGGCAGCGAGAATGGCGTGTTTTAACGAAATTTATCGCGAAAATATCTGTAGCGAAAGCGGCTTCATCGGTTGTGAAGACTGAGGAGATAAAAAACAAAACCGGGCGCGGGGCCCGGTTTCATGCAATGAATTAATGTTCAAACATTGCGGAGATGGATTCTTCGTTGCTAATACGACGAATCGCTTCGGCCAACATGCCAGAGAGCGTTAAGGTACGCACATTTGGCAGAGATTTCATCTCGTCAGACAGCGGGATAGTGTCGCAAACGATGACCTGATCAATCACTGACTTACGCAGGTTTTCAACCGCGTTGCCGGAGAAGATAGGGTGAGTTGCGTAAGCGAAGACACGTTTCGCGCCGCGTTCTTTCAACGCTTCAGCCGCTTTGCACAGCGTACCGCCGGTGTCGATCATATCGTCGACCAGTACACAGTCACGACCGGCAACGTCACCGATAATGTGCATGACCTGAGAAACGTTTGCGCGTGGGCGACGTTTGTCGATGATGGCCATATCGGCGTCATTCAGCAGTTTCGCGATAGCGCGGGCGCGCACAACACCACCGATATCAGGCGAAACCACAATCGGGTTTTCCAGACCAATTTGCAGCATGTCTTCCAGCAGAACCGGGCTCCCGAACACGTTATCAACCGGGACATCGAAGAAGCCCTGGATCTGTTCGGCGTGCAGATCAACCGTCAGAACACGGTCAACACCCACGCTGGAAAGGAAATCGGCAACCACTTTGGCGGTGATAGGCACACGAGCAGAACGCACACGGCGGTCCTGACGGGCATAACCAAAGTAAGGAATAACAGCAGTAATACGACCAGCAGAAGCCCGACGCAAAGCGTCGACCATCACAACCAGCTCCATCAGATTATCATTGGTGGGGGCACAGGTGGACTGGATGATGAAAATATCACCACCGCGTACATTTTCGTTGATCTGTACGCTTACTTCACCATCACTGAAACGGCCGACGGCGGCGTCTCCGAGGCTAGTGTAAAGGCGGTTGGCAATACGTTGTGCTAGTTCCGGGGTAGCGTTACCAGCAAAAAGCTTCATATCAGGCACGAGAGGAACCTCAGGCTTGTCGTCCAGAGAATGAACATTTCAAAAGTAACCGGCGAATACTTTTGAAGTCGTTCATACGGGTGTGTTAATGCGTCACGTGCAGTGCCTGGAACAGGGTGGCACTGTCACGCATACGCTTAGAGCCCGGAAAGGGTGCGATGCAACGGCGAGATATTAAGCCCGCGCGCCACAAATCCGCAAATCCATTTCGGGGCAAGCTCCAGCACCTGACGAGCGTCGGACTCGGTGTTAAATTCAGCAAACACACAAGCTCCGGTCCCGGTCAGGCGCGACGGCGCGTATTCTAGCAGCCAGGAAAGCAGCGCATCAACCTCGCGAAAACGTTTTCTTGCCACAGCTTCACAATCATTGTGAAAAGGACGCTGTAACAGCTCATCTAATGTGCGTATCGGTGAATTGCGCGTCAGTTCCGGATCGCGAAACAGATCGGGGGTAGCAATACTGACCCCTGGATGCGCGACGAGGTACCATTTCTCTTCCGGTTCAGCGGGTTGAATCTGTTCGCCAACCCCTTGGGCAAAGGCGGCATGCCCGCGCACAAACACCGGGACATCGGCACCGAGCGCCACACCCAGGGTGGCTAACTCATCCACGCTTAGCTGTGTTTGCCATAAATGGTTGAGCGCGACCAGCACGGTAGCCGCATCAGAGGAGCCACCGCCCAGACCACCGCCCATCGGCAAACGTTTCTCAAGTGCTATCTGCGCTCCAGCATTGGCGGGCAACGTGCCGCGCGAGGCAGCGGCCTGTTTCAGTGCCTGCGCGGCGCGCACAATTAAGTTCTCTTCATCGGGCACTCCTGCCAGCGGTGTAAGCAGTGTAATGCTATCGCTGCTGTCCGGCGTAATCTCCAGCGTGTCACCGTGATCAAGGAACTGAAACAGGGTTTGCAGGTTGTGATAGCCGTCAGGACGACGGCCAGTGATGTAGAGAAACAGGTTCAGTTTTGCCGGAGCGGGCCAGGTGGTGATCATTTCGTGGTCCAGCTATCCATACGCAGTTTGATGCGCTGACCACCTTCGGTCAGTTCCAGATTGGCTGGCAGCGGCGGGTTAACCTTGCTGTCGTAATCGGAAATGTTCACTTTCCACTGTTGTCCATTGCGGCTGTAGTTCACACTCTGCAACTGGTAGCTGCTGTTCAGCTGATAATCGGTGGCATCACCTGGCAGGCCCATCATCCATTGACGCAGGTTCGCCAGCGGAATATCCATGCCGGTGAGCTGAGAGATCATCTTCTCGGCATCGTTGCTGACGTAACGCTTGCCTTTGTTATCGACGATTTGCACCACGGATCCCTGGGCATCAAGCTGCAACTCGGTGCTGCCAAGCGGGTTGGTGAGCAGCAGACGATAGCGGTCAGCGGCAGTTTGCTGCCAGTTAAAGCGCGCGTACACTTTTTGCTTATCAGAGAGATAGGCAAATGCGCCGCGCGTTTGATACTGGGTGATTTTCGCGACAGCTTGTTGATGTTGCTGCCATTGCGGTGAAGTGGTGCTGGGACCCGGACCCTGGGGTTTATTGATGCTACAAGCAGCCAGCAACACGCTGGCAAGGGGAAGAAGGCGCAACAACTTGCGCGGGGGCGATTGCATCACGTGGTCGTCTCCTCAGACACGTTTTTAATTCCTAACAGGTAACGCTAACCATCCAAATCTGTGCCGTCAATGCCGATGTAATGATAATTGCGCACGATCAGTTTAATCTTATTACAGTCATAGCCTTTGTATGGCTTTTCTTGATCTGTGGCATCTTGTAGAATGCGCTTCACAAAACCCTGACAATCATTGGGACATCCCAACCCGATCACCATGACGCTGCTTGCACTCGGAATCAACCACAAAACCGCACCTGTCGCCCTGCGCGAACGCGTTGCGTTTCTGCCCGACACGCTGGATCAGGCATTAAACAGCCTGCTGTCCCAGCCGATGGTGCAGAGCGGTGTGGTGCTCTCAACCTGTAACCGGACTGAACTTTACCTCAGCGTAGAGCAGCAAACGGACTTGCAGGAGAGGCTGGTGCGCTGGTTGTGCGAGTATCACGATCTGCGGGAAGAGGATGTCCGTGCAAGCCTTTACTGGCATCAGGATAATGCGGCGGTAAGCCATCTGATGCGTGTCGCCAGCGGTCTGGATTCGCTGGTGTTGGGTGAGCCACAAATTCTTGGTCAGGTGAAAAAAGCCCATGCTGACTCATCGCGTGACCATGCGTTGAGCAGCGAACTGGAGCGTATGTTCCAGAAAACTTTCTCCGTAGCCAAACGCGTCCGTACTGAAACCGAAATTGGGGCCAGTGCAGTGTCCGTCGCCTTTGCTGCCTGCTCATTAGCCCGTCAAATCTTCGAATCCCTTAGCACAGTGAACGTCCTGCTGGTGGGGGCTGGTGAAACCATCGAGTTGGTGGCGCGTCACCTGCGTGAACACAAAGTACAAAAGCTGATGATTGCCAACCGCACCCGTGAACGCGCTCAACTGCTGGCGGACGAAGTGGGTGCGGAAGTGATTGGTTTGGGTGATATCGAAACGCGTCTGGCAGATGCGGACATTATTATCTCTTCTACCGCCAGCCCGTTACCGATTATTGGTAAAGGCATGGTAGAGCGCGCGTTGAAGGCGCGACGAAATCAGCCGATGTTGCTGGTGGATATTGCCGTACCGCGTGATGTCGAACCCGAAGTGGGTAAACTGGCTAACGCCTATTTGTACAGCGTTGATGACCTGCAGGCGATCATCGAACAGAACATGGCGCAGCGTAAAGCCGCCGCCGTGCAGGCTGAAAGCATTGTGGTGCAGGAAAGCGGTGAGTTTATGGCGTGGCTGCGTGCGCAAAGCGCGGGCGACACCATCCGTGAGTACCGCTCGCAGGCTGACGACGTTCGCGCGGAGCTGCAAGAGCGTGCGTTAGCTGCCCTGCGGCAGGGCGCGGATGCCGAGAAAGTTTTACAGGAGTTAGCGCACAAGCTGACTAACCGCCTTATTCATGCACCAACCAAATCATTGCAGCAGGCCGCGCGCGACGGCGACAGCGAACGCCTGCAGATCTTACGTGACAGCCTCGGTTTAGAGTAATCTGGTCTGTCACGACCTATCACTGGGATACCCTCTATTACATGAAGAGCTCTATTGTTGCCAAGCTGGAAGCCCTCCAGGAACGCCACGAAGAAGTGGAAGCGTTACTGGGCGATGCCGGCGTGATTGGCGATCAAGAACGTTTCCGCGCATTGTCTCGCGAATATGCGCAGCTGACCGATGTCACCCGTTGTTTCCGTGACTGGCAGCAAGTGCAGGAAGATATCGAAACCGCTGAAATGATGCTCGATGATCCTGAAATGCGCGAAATGGCCAATGAAGAATTAAAACTGTCGCGTGAGAAGCGTGAAGTGCTGGAACAGCAACTTCAGGTGCTGTTGCTGCCGAAAGATCCAGACGATGAACGCTCGTGCTTTGTGGAAGTGCGCGCCGGAACCGGCGGTGATGAAGCCGCTATCTTTGCTGGCGATCTGTTCCGTATGTACAGCCGTTATGCAGAATCTCGCCGTTGGCAGGTGGAAATCATCAGTGCTAACGAAGGCGAGCACGGCGGTTACAAAGAGGTCATCGCGCGCATTATTGGCGACGGTGCTTACGGTCGTTTGAAGTTTGAGTCAGGCGGGCATCGTGTGCAACGCGTGCCAGAAACGGAATCTCAGGGGCGTATTCATACCTCTGCCTGTACCGTTGCGGTGATGCCGGAACTGCCCGAAGCGGAAATGCCAGAAATTAACGCGGGCGATCTGAAAATTGATACTTTCCGCTCCTCTGGTGCGGGTGGTCAGCACGTCAACACCACCGACTCTGCTATCCGTATTACCCACTTACCGACCGGTATCGTGGTGGAGTGTCAGGACGAACGCTCGCAGCATAAAAACAAAGCCAAAGCGTTGGCGGTATTGGGCGCGCGTATTCACGCAGCGGAAACCGCTAAACGTAATGCTGCTGAAGCCTCAACCCGCCGTAACCTGCTGGGCAGTGGTGACCGTTCCGACCGTAACCGTACCTACAATTTCCCGCAGGGCCGTGTGACCGACCACCGTATTAACCTGACGCTTTACCGTCTGGACGAGACCATGGAAGGTAAGCTGGATACCCTGATTGAGCCTATCGTGCAGGAGTATCAAGCCGATCAGCTGGCCGCGTTGGCTGGACAGGATTGATGATCATTCGTCACTGGCTGCAGCAAGCGGTGGTTGCCCTCTGTGGCGGCGATAGCCCGAAGCGCGATGCGGAAATTTTGCTGGGTTTTGTCACCGGTAAATCGCGCAGTTGGCTGGTGGCGTTTGATGATACCAAGCTCGACGCCGCAAATATCGCCGAGCTTGATGCGCTGTTGGCGCGCCGGGTGACCGGTGAACCCATTGCCCATCTGGTGGGCGAACGCGAATTCTGGTCGTTGCCGCTGCGTGTCAGTGATGCGACGCTGATTCCGCGCCCGGATACGGAAGTGCTGGTGGAACAGGCGCTGGTGCGCGTGCCGTCAACGCCATCCTCACTGCTTGATCTTGGCACGGGCACGGGTGCCATTGCGCTAGCCCTGGCGAGTGAACGGCCTGACTGCCAGGTGCTGGGATGTGACCGCATACCCGAAGCTGTCGCGCTGGCACAAGATAATGCGCAGCGCCTGCACATCACCAATGCCCGTTTTCAGCTTAGCCATTGGTTTAACCATCTCCCCTCCCAACGTTTTGACCTGATTGTCAGCAATCCTCCTTATATCGATGCCGCCGATGAACATCTGCAGCAGGGAGATGTGCGTTTTGAACCGCTTAGCGCGCTGGTGGCGGATGATGCCGGGCTGGCCGATTTGCGCTTCATCATTCAGAGCGCGCCGCAATGGTTGCAACCTGGCGGCTGGCTCTTGCTGGAACACGGCTGGCAACAGGATGAAGCGGTGCGAACCATTTTGACGCAACATGGCTATCAGC
>NZ_BBOC01000079.1:0-25029 GCF_001485335.1 Type-D symbiont of Plautia stali
GCCAGTTCGGAGTGGGGCTGGCAGATCGATCCTGAAGGGCTACGTATTCTGCTGAATATTCTGTATGACCGCTACCAGAAGCCGCTGTTTATTGTGGAAAACGGGCTGGGAGCTAAAGATGAAGTCGACGCGGATGGCAGTATTAATGATGATTACCGCATTCAATATCTCAATGACCATTTAGTACAGGTGCGTGAGGCGATTGAGGATGGTGTCGAGGTGATGGGCTATACCTGCTGGGGGCCGATTGATTTAGTCAGCGCTTCCAAGGCTGAGTTCTCCAAGCGTTACGGCTTTATCTATGTCGATCGTGATGATGCCGGCAATGGCACGCTGGCGCGCTCGCGTAAGAAGAGTTTCTTCTGGTATCAGGACGTGATTCGCAGCCATGGCGAGGCCCTAAAGTAATACGATTACCGGGCGCAGCCGCGCCCGGTTTTATGCCTCATCGGCATCTTCCTGCAAGGCCAGCGTCTCTTTGCGCACGCGCTCGATATGAATCGTGAGAAACATGCGTTCTTCCGTCGACAGGGCATACAAATATTTCTGTTGGATATGTTGATCAATCTTCACTGAGCATTGGTAAGCGAGGGGATATTTATCCCTGACCACGTCATGCAAAGACTCATCTTCACTGCAGACACCGCGTTTTCCGAGCATGCGTTGGGCGAAAAACTTCAGGTGATTGACGAAGCGGTTATAACTCAGGCTGTCGGTACGGTAATCAAGCTGCAATCGATACTTCACGATGTGCAAGATTTCCTGCATGAATTGGGTGACATGTGAGACATCCGCGAAGTCGCTGCCGAGTTGCGCATTCACCAGATGCAGGGCAATAAACGCGGCTTCATCGTCAGGCAACGCCACGTCCAGGCGTGTGTTGATGAGTGCCAGCGCCTCAATGCCCAATTGATACTCTTTAGGATAGAGCGTTTTAATCTCCCACTTCAGCACATTTCGAATGGGAATACCTTGCTGATGACGCTCGATGGCGAAATGGCAGTGGTCGCACAGTGCAATGGACAGACTCTCATGCAAAGGCTGACCTAACTGCTGCCGCGCATTTGCGATTATCAGTTCGCTGGTGGTAATCACCTCCAGTGGGATATCCGAAAGTAATTCGCTTAATCGCCCGGTGAGCCCATCACTTTGCAGCGCAAACACCTTCTCAATCTGCTGGGTATCCAGCGCATCTCCCACGCGTTTTTGAAAGGCCAGTCCGCGTCCCATGACCACCTGTTCTTTGCCGTGTTCACCCAGCACGACCACGACGTTATTGTTGAGTATTTTTGCGATTTTCATTTTGTCTGCCCTGAAAAAAGAAAAACCCGACCCACCGGGAGGACGGCGTGTCAGGTTTTGCCTGCGTTGCACGCAGTAACAATCTGCCCGGATCATAAGCGGGCCAGCTTTTCCGACAAGTGTGGTGACCCTTAAATGTGAGTTACGTCATGTTTTATTAAGAGCGGACATTTTGCTGTGCAACACCGCAATTCCGCCTGCAATGCGGCTTCTGCACTGGTTTAGTGCGAAAGGTAAGGTTGTTCGTAAGGATAGTGTAAGGAAATGATCAGTTTTTATTTAAGGTTTGCCTTAAGTTGCCGATAGTACCGTAACGTCAAAATAACAGGAGTTACGTACATGGCCGGGATTTCAACATTAGGTGTGGGTTCAGGATTGGGTTTAAGCACTATTCTGGACAAGCTGACAGCGGCGGAAAAGCAGTCGCTGGCGCCCATTTCGAAGCAGCAGTCCGCCGCGACGGCGAAGCTGTCTGCCTATGGCACACTGAAAACTGCAATTCAGGCTTTCCAGACGGCGAACACCAAGTTAAAAGATGCCGCGCTGTACACGGCCACCTCGACCACTTCCAGCTCCAGCGCGTTCAGCGCCGATACCAATGGCAATGCGTTGGCCGGAAAATACACCGTCAGCGTGGCGCATCTGGCGCAGTCACAAACCCTGACCAGTGAAAAATCGAATGATGTGAAAACCGCCATCGGCAGCGATGCGGCGTCACGCACGCTAAAATTTGTGACCGAAGACGGCAAAGAGCACAGCATCACGCTCTCTAAAGAGCAGACCTCACTTTCAGCACTGCGTGACACCATTAACAAGTCAAATGTCGGTATCAGCGCCAGTCTGATCAAGGTTTCCAGCACGGAGTTTCGTCTCTCTCTGACCTCTTCTGCCACTGGCACAGAGCACGCGGTGAAATCGTTAAGCGTGACCGGTGACGACACACTGCACAGTTTTATTGGTTTTGATGCGGCCGATCAGACAAACAGTGGGTTGAAGCAGAGTGTTGAGGCGCAGAATGCCAGCCTGACAGTCAATAATGTGCCGATCGAAAGCAGCAGCAACACCATCACCGATGCTGTTGAAGGCATTACGCTGAAGCTGAATGACCAAACCACCGGCAACCAGACGTTAACGGTCAGCAGTGATACCAGTAAAGCCAAAACGGCGATTACCGAATGGGTCAATGCTTACAACTCCCTGCAGGACACCATCGGCAATCTGACAAAATACACGCCGGTAGATGCAGGGAAAGATCAGGACACTAAAAACGGCGCATTGTTGGGCGACGGCACGCTGCGTAACATTCAGACGCAGCTAAAAAGTATTCTGGCGAATTCATCAGGTTCAGGCGTGTATAAAACCTTGAGTCAGGCAGGTATTACCACGGACCCGACCGACGGAAAACTGAAACTGGACGCGACTAAGCTCACCAGTGCAATGAATGTACGCCCGGATGGCGTTCGCGATATGTTTACTGGCGACGGCAAGAAAACCGGCGTGACAACTGTGCTGGACACCACCTTTACCGCGTTTCTCAGCAGCAAAGGGGTGTTGCAGGGCGCAACCGATAGCATCAGTAAGAAGCTGAATCAATTGACCGATCAGTACAACACTTCGAGTAAGCGTATTGATGACAAAATTGCTCGCTATAAAACCCAGTTCACCAATCTGGATAAGATGGTCAGTGTGTTGAATAACACCAGCACCTATCTCACCCAGCAATTCGAAAATATCAGCAACAGTAGCAAAAAATAATCTGCCAGTTCGTTAAGTTGTTGGTGCGGCCAGTAGGGCGTGACGCTGGCCAGTTGCCTGGCGGTCGCCATACATGGCGACCTTACAACATTGGATGTGGTATTACGTCGGGTGAGCATTCATGCGCCCCGACATGAATATTCACGCGATGCTTAAAAGAGCAGCAAGGCGTAGTCCAGAGCGTCAGTACTCCATCGGCATGACATAATTTCGCAAAACAGATAAGTAACTGCTAATGTGTTTGGGTGTTTATCACTTCCGTGGAGATCACTCATGCGCTATAGCCATACCGAACCTGCCTCGCCGCCCTCTGCGGTGTCTATACCTTCCTCGTTGATGGAACACTTGATCAACGTGCGTAAAATTTTCATCACTGGCACCGTGGATGAAAAGATGGCGAAAGAGGTGGTGCAGCATCTGCACATCCTTGCGGCAATTAATAATCTTCCGATTACAATTTTTATTAACTCTCCGGGTGGTCATGCGGAATCGGGCGATATGATCTTCGACGCCATTCGCTTTATCTCGCCAGAGGTGATCATGATTGGTTCGGGCTGCGTCGCGAGCGCAGGGGCGCTTATCTATGTTGCGGCCAAAAAAGAACATCGTTATGCGTTGCCCAACACCCGATTTTTATTGCACCAGCCTTCGGGGGGCATGCAAGGCCCGGCCAGCAATATGCAGATATACAGTAATGAAATCGTGCGCATGAAAAATCGGCTCAATGCTATCTTTGCCAGTGCAACTGGGCAGACGCTTGAGACTATCGAACAGGATACGCAGCGTGACTTTTGGCTGAATGCCGAGCAGGCGGTGGACTATGGTTTGGTGAGCAATGTGATTATCAGCGAACAGGAAATTGCTGCACATTACCTTGCTGCTGATATAAGTGAATGCTAATGTCATTGACATGATTGAGAACGCGATATTCAAAGCACTGGCGGATCCGACCCGCCGTGCCATATTTGAAAAATTGTCGGCGGGGCGCCTTAATGCCACGGCGCTGCGTGAGGGCATGGAGATCAGCCAGTCGGCGATGTCTCAGCACCTCGCTGTATTGCGGGGTGCCGGGCTGATACGTGAAGAGCGTAAGGGGCGATTTGTGAATTATGAAGTGGACCCGGTAGGGATGACTTTCCTGGTCAACTGGTTAGCTAAATATCGCGCATTCTGGCCAACACGTATTGAGGCACTGAAAAGCTTGCTGAAGGATATGGATCAATGAGTGAAGTCGAAAAAACTAACGAGTTGGTACAAGAATATCAACTGGATGCACCACCAGAAAAAGTCTGGCGCGCCATCAGTATCGCCGAATATCGCGAATTGTGGTTGCCCACTAACCTGTTGGCGCAGGATGAACCCCTTGCCAGTCAGCCGGGCCAAGAGATCCGTTACCGCTTGCGTGACGATGAACCTCCTTATTTGGAAAGTGAGGTCCGTTTCGTGATTACGCCTGATGATGCAGGTGGCACTGTGCTGACCATCGTACATCGCCTGAGCGATGCACGGTTGCAGCCTGCCAATGATGATTTCAACACGCTGATGCTGGCCGCATAATTCCAGAATGGACTTTTTGGGGAAGGGCTCCCCAAAAAGTCCATGACTGTTATCACTCAGGCCGAGGTTCTGGCCTTCTCAACCTGTTTTGATCCCGCCGCGCCAGCACACACCAGGGCCAACAACACCATCACCAGTACCGGCAACATCGCCATACGCAGGCCTGCATGTTCGCCAATAAAGCCCAGTCCTGGCGGGCCTACTAAAAAGGCCAGATAGCCGAGGGTGGCGGCGAGGGTGACGCGAATGGCACTATTTTTGCCATCGCCTGCCGCTGAAACGGTCAGCGGGAAGCCAAGCGATGCGCCAACTCCCCAGAACAACACCGCTGCTGCAGCCAGCCAAGCGTTGTTGGAGAAAATCACCATCGCCAAACCCAGCGCGGCTGAAAAGGCACTGGCACGTAGCACCCAAACGCGGCCGAGGCGATCCACCACATAGCCACCCAGGAAGCGTCCCACTGTCATTCCTGCGGTGAATCCCGCGTAAACCAGCGTACTCTGCGTGTGGTTGAGATTGTGACCGTCTATCATCAGCAACGGCAGCCAGTCGTTGGCGGAGCCTTCAGCCAGAGCCATCGCCAGGATGACAACGCCAAGCACCAGCAGTTGGCGATCGCGCAGCTCATGCCATACCTGGGCGAGGAAACCGCCGCTGTGTTGATGTTCGCTTCTTTCACTGTCGCTGGTGGCGGGTAGATGAGGCAGGGCAGCAGAGATGATAAGCAGATTGACCAACAGCATCAGCGCAAAGTGCCAGGTGATGCTAATATTGGCGGCCGTCATGGCGAGCCCCGACAATGCGCCAATCAGCGTACCAAAGCTAAAGAAACCATGAATGGTGGTCATGATCGATTTGCCTATCAGACGTTCAAAGGCTGCCCCTTCAACGTTGATTACCACATCGACCAGTGCGGTTCCTCCGCCGAGCAGCACCAGACTGGCGAACACCGCATAAGCATTATGCAGCAGCAGCGAACTCAGCATCACCGCAATGCCGAATAACAGCATGGCAAAGCCGTAGCGCATTACCCGGCTGGTACCAAAATGCGCAATCAACTTTCCGGCCAGCAACACGCAAAGCATGGAGCCACAGGAAAAGCCAAACAGAATCATGCCCATCATTTCCGTCGAAGCGTGGAGAATGTCGCGCATGTAGGGCGTGCGGCTAACCCAGGAAGCCCAGGTAAAACCGGGTAAAAACATCAGGCCATATATCGCCCATTTACCGCGTAACAGTTGCGCTGAAGTCACGGTTATCACTCCTCCTTGATGAAACCCAGAAGGGTAGTGCGTTATGGGCGATAAATCACCCCCAACGTTGAATGCGCGGAGGGATTAAGATTAAAAACTCTGCCAGTCGGCGTCGTTGACCACGGTTAACCGTTGCGGCCTGGGCTGCGGGGCCTTAATCAAAACGGGCTGAGCAACGTCCTGCGGATCGTTAACATGGAATTTGCTCACCAGCAGATTCAGGGTGCTGGCCTGTCCTTGCAGAGATTGTGAAGCCGAAGCCGCTTGTTCAACCAGTGCGGCGTTCTGCTGGGTTACATCATCCATCTGATTGACGGCCTGTTGCACCTGCGCAATACCCTGGCTCTGTTCCACGGCGGCTGCAGCGATCTCTCCCACCAATTGGCTCACCTGATGAATGGCGTCATTCATCACGTCCATATTGCGACCAACATCACTGGCCTGAGTGGCACCGGCCTCGGTCAAGCGGTGTGAATCCTCAATCAACAGTTTGATTTCACGTGCCGCGTTACTGGAGCGTTGCGATAGACTGCGCACTTCGCCCGCGACGACGGCAAAGCCTTTGCCATGTTCTCCCGCGCGGGCCGCTTCAACGGCGGCGTTCAGTGCCAGAATGTTGGTCTGGAAAGCGATGCCTTCAATAATCGAGACGATCTCTGTGACCTTACGTGAGCTGCCACGAATCTCGTCCATGGTGGAGAGCATGGTGGTCAGCGATGCGCCGCTTTTTTCAGACAGCACGCTGGCGTTAGCGGCCAGTTGACTCGCCTGGCGAGTGTTATCTGCCGTCTGGCGCACCGTTTCACTCAGCTCCGTCATGCTGGCTGCGGTTTGCTCCAGTGAAGCCGCCTGCTGCTCTGTTCGTGCGGAAAGATCTTCATTGCCTGCTGAAATCTGTACTGAGGCACTGCTGACCGATTGTGACGCTTTACGCACCGAAGAGAGGGCGTCCGCCACGCGCTGCATCAAAATATTAAACGAGTGCGCCATGTTGCCGACTTCATCGCGACGGCTCTCATCTGCGCTCAGGGTCAAATCCAGATTTTCGCTGGCGGTTAACATCACCTTACCCACGGCGCTCAAACTGCGGCGAATGCGCATTACGGTAAACAGGGAGAACAAGCCAAAAATCACCACGGTGGCGGCAACGCCTGCAATGGTGGTCCACAACACAAAATGGAAGGTGCTGCGGTTGGTGGCACGTAGCTCATCACCTACGGCAATATTCAGCGCAAGCTGTTTTTGATAATCACTGATCATCTGGCGGATTGCCGCGCCAATGCCGCTGTTCCCCTCCAACAAGCCCAGGCTAATTTCATTTTGATGTGCGCGTGAAGCGGCCAGAAAGGCCGGTAGCTGAGTGGTAACCTGTTGAATATTGTCAAAGGCGACGTTATTCAGGCGTTTATCTTCATCATTGGAGATATCGTTGCTCATGTAGTAATCCGTCAGCGCTTTTAATCCCTTAATTTGCTGATCGATCTGTTGTTCCACCGTGGGCATATTGCTGTCGTGCAGTTGGCTCTGATGCTTATACAGCGTCAGCGCCAGTTGGTTACTTTGGTCAATGAGTTTGCCAAGGTCCTTAATCGAAGGAATGGCGTTGGTTTGCACAAATTCAAAACGGTCCTGAAATCTGGATAGCAACGAGATCGCCAGCACGGCCTGCAGGATGATGGCGCCAAATAACATGGAGAGGGTCAGCAAAAGACGCTGGGAGATGTTCATCTTATTATCCTTAATCTAAAAGCACCCCTGGTTCAGGAAAATCAGGGAGTCGGGCAGATTAATAACCATCGGCAGATTGCGAGAATTCGTTAAGGTTTTTTTATCGGCGAGTGATAGGGGTCGCATCATTCGCTGCGGGGACGTAACATTTTTAACCGTTTTGCTGGTTTTGTAGTGCCATTTATTTTGAGAGGCACCTTAAGAAAGTCGTCAATCTCGATGTTGATACGATGCCGTAACAGTTACTATAATAATCATTACGGGTTTTCGGGAGCTAAGGAATGGCGATTTATGTTCACAAACGATTTGACCGCAGTTTTAAGAAAACAGGCCACTATGACGATGATCTGTGCCATGCGGCGGCAGAGGTTAAAAGAGGCGAGTTTGAAGCAGATCTGGGGGGTGGCGTCATCAAAAAGCGCATAGCTCTCACTGCCGGAAAGCGTGGAGGAGCGCGTTCGGTCATTTTCTTCAAACGGGGCAACACACTGTTTTTTGATGATGGCTGGTCCAAGTGTGAAATGAGCAGTAAAAGCGCCAAAGAATTTCAGGATGATGTCCTTGCCACGTATAAAATTCTTGCCAAAGGTTATTTACAGACCAGTGCAGCAGACCTGCTAAAGCTTCAGATGAGTGGCACATTCAGAGAGGTGAATTGCGATGAAAACGACGCCAGTACCATTAAATGAAATGATCGAGGATGCCGAAGAGTTACGCGCATTAGGTTTACTCTCCGATGGGGACGTCGAGCAGATTGCAACGCGCATTTCGGCCAGTGAATATCGTCAACGCGTCGCAGCTGTACATGATATGTCTGGCCAGGAAATTAAACGCATGCGCATTCAGTATGGTCTGAGTCAGGCCTTACTGGCTTACACTTTAGGGATGAGTGTAGACAGCGTTTCTAAATGGGAGCGTGGCGAGATTAAGCCGAGTGGCCCTGCATTGCGTATCCTTAACACCCTCGCGGCTAAGGGGCCGGATGCATTTAGTTTTTAAAAGGGAAGCTGTAAACAGCTTCCCTTTAAACGTCAAGGTCGTCTAAACAGCGCCATGCTGCGGCCTTCCAGCTCAAAGTCCTTCTCTTTGGTGATGACGAGGCCCTTTTGGGCAGTGTCGGAGGTGGTGAGTTCAAGTACCCAGCCGCCTTCACCAAATTGCGGAATGCGGAAGGGCACATTGCCTTCAAACGGATTAAACAGCATCAGCACATCATGCCAGATGCCTTCCTCTTCCTGTAAATCAGCCCGGCCCAGGTAGACGCCCAGCGTCACGCCATCATCCCACTGGTCAGCCTGTTGGAAACCTCCACCGGCGTTAAACCATTTAATGTCCATGCCATCGCGCCAGCTTTCACGCCTTAGCAGCGGCTGTTTGGCTCGCAGCGCCAGTAACTGACGGGTGAACTCGCGCAGCGCATCAGCGGATTCCGGCAGATTCTCCCAGTGCAGCCACGAGATCTCGCTGTCCTGACAATATCCGTTATTGTTGCCCATCTGGCTGCGGCCAAACTCATCACCCGCCAACAGCATAGGCGTACCGTGTGAGAACAGTAAGGTGGTGAGGAAATTACGTTTTTGCCGTTCACGTACGGTGTTGATGCCCTCGTCATCTGTGGGGCCCTCCGCACCGTAGTTATAGGAACTGTTGTCGTTATGACCATCGTTATTGTCTTCGCCGTTGGCCTCATTATGTTTCTCGTTATACGAAACCAGATCGTTCAGCGTGAAGCCATCGTGAGCGGTGAGGAAATTAATGCTGGCCCATGGGCGACGGCCACGTTGATCGTAGAGATCACCTGATCCCAGCAAGCGTGCGGCAAAATCGGTCGAGACATTATCGCCTTTCCAGTATTCCCGCACCGTATCACGGTATTTGTCATTCCACTCCGCCCAACCCGGCGGGAACCCGCCCACCTGATAACCGCCCGGACCGATGTCCCACGGCTCGCCAATCAGTTTCAATTTGGATAGAACCGGGTCTTGCGTCATGGCATCAAAGAAGCCGCCGCGCTGGTCGAATCCTTCGGGCTCACGGCCCAGAATGGTCCCGAGATCGAAACGGAAACCATCGACGTGCATCGATTCAGCCCAGTAGCGCAGCGAGTCCATCACCATTTGCAGCACACGAGGATGTGAAGTGTTCACCGTATTGCCGGTGCCGGTATCATTGATGTAATAGCGATGCTGATCCGGCAGCGTGCGGTAGTAAGAGAAATTATCGATACCTTTAAAGGATAACGTTGGGCCAAGTTCGTTACCTTCGGCGGTGTGGTTGTAAACCACATCAAGGATCACCTCAATACCCGCATCATGGAAGGCGCGCACCATATCGCGGAAGCCCTGAATGCCGCGTGGGCCAAAGTAGCGGGACGCAGGGGCAAAAAAGGCCAGCGAGTTGTAGCCCCAGAAGTTCTTCAACCCTTTATCGAGCAGATGTTGATCGTCCGGAAAACCGTGAACCGGCAGCAATTCAACAGTGGTAACGCCAAGGCTCTTTATGTAGTCCACCGTGGCTTTGTTGCTCATCCCGTCATAGGTGCCGCGCATTTCAGGAGGCACAGCTGGATTAAGCTTGGTGAATCCTTTCACGTGTGCTTCGTAAATCACGGTCTGTGACCAGGGAATAATCGGGCGATTGCCATCCTGCCAGTCAAACTCGTTGGGATCGATGACGCGACATTTGGGCGTGAACGGTGCGCTGTCACGCTCGTCAAAAGTCAGGTCTTTGTCTTCATGATGCAGATCGTAGGCGAAGTGCGCATCGTTCCATTCGAGTTCACCGCGCAGCTCACGCGCATAGGGATCGAGCAGTAATTTATTCGGGTTAAAGCGGTGACCATTTTCCGGATCGTACGGCCCGTGTACGCGGTAGCCATACAGCGCGCCCGCGGGTAAACCGGGCACATAGCCGTGCCAGACTTCATGGGTATATTCCGGCAGATCGAAACGGGCAATCTCGTGCTGTCCGCTCTCATCGTACAGACATAATTCAACTCGCTCAGCGTGCGCCGAGAACAGGGCGAAGTTAACCCCCGCACCATCATAGTTCGCACCCAGTTGCAGACCCGAACCGGCAGTGATTTCCAAAGGCTTACCGTTAGACATTGATTCCACTCCACCCAATGAACAGAAATGCAGATTGTTAGGCACACTTAGCTGGCGATCAGCACCAGCGGCGCGTGATACGGCACGTTTTCAAGAGAAAGTTGTTCGTTAAGCGACAGCATTTCGCCATTAAACAGATTTCGATATTGACGATGAGCCAGCGACTCAGGGAGCAACAAAGTGGCTTGCGACCAACCGGAACCCTTCAGCATCAAACGCGGCACCACCACCAGCAGAGCGTGGCTGCTGTCCTGCCGCGCGTAAGCAATCACATGTTCCGCACTGGCACCGATGGCATACAGCGGCTGATAATCGCCAAAGCGGAACAGTGTCGGGATATCGCGTCGCAGCTGTAAAACCGCGGCAATGACCTGCTGCTTGAGCTTGCCGCTCAACCAATCACTCTGCTGGCTGAAATCAGGTTTACTCTGCATATCCAGTTGCTGCTGTATGGTGGCAAAATCGGGTTCTCGGCGGTTGTCGGGATCAACCAGACTGAAATCCCAGGCTTCGCTACCTTGATAAATATCCGGTACGCCGGGAGCGGTAAGTTTGATCACCGTCTGAGTCAGACTGTTGATCATCCCTGTGGCGATCAATGGCTGAATGGATTGGCTGAAATCCTGTAAAAACGCGGGATGAGCAGGAGACAACATATGGCGTGCGTAAGCCAATACCGCCTGCTCATAGTGCTCATTCGATTCGGCCCAGTCGGTGCGAAGTTTGGCCTCACGCAGCGCTTTTTCGATAAAGGGTAAAATACGCGCCTCCAGTGCTGCCAGTCCCGTTGCATCTTGCGGTTGTAACGTCGCGGGCCAGGCCCCCAATAGTGCCTGATACAGCATCCATTCAACGGCTGGCTCGGGTGCCGGGCCATCCTGCAGTTGTACAACCTGTGACTGATTGAGCTCACGCCAGCGAGCCACGTTTTCTGCCCACGCTGCGGGGCATTCACTTAACGCATAAAGCCGTGCGCGGGCATCTTCGCCGCGTTTAGTATCGTGGGTTGAGGTGGTTGAGAGCGCGTCGGGTTGCTGCTGTAACCGGGTTTGCATCTCATGGTGAAAATGTTGCAGTGAGAAGGCGTGCGGTAACGGCTCTGCCCCCACTTCATTAATAGCCAGCAGCACGTGGTTGCGGAAAAACAGCGTGTCCTCGACTGATTTCGCCATTAATGGCCCGGTTAACTGTTGGAACCGCGAACGGAATTCCGCCGCATCTTGCTCACTGCGTTCCGACAACGCGCCAAGCAAGATGGCCTGCACAAAGCTAAGTGCCACCGGCGACGCACTGAACTTCACCGTCTCCAACACTTGCTGCAGCAATTCTTCGCCAGCCAACGGCATTCCGCTGTGACGACCGTAGGTGCGATACACCGGGAAAGCGATCAGCATTTCACGCAGCGCGACATGCAATTCTGCTTCACCGAAATTGCGTTGCTCGTCACTGGCGATGCGGGTGGCCAGCGCCAACAGACGACCAAACTCACCGGCAAAATTGCGGTCTACCATCAACTCGCGCGCCGCACGCAACCCCGCACTGACGTCGTTCCTCTCTTCCGTGGCAACTTCGTAGGCCAGGTGCAGCGCATCGATCTGTGTATCGTCAATCAACGCATGTGACAGCGAGGCAATAAATTCATAGCCAGTGGTGCCAGAAATCGGCCACTCATCGGGGATCAGTTCACCTTCTGCCAGAATTTTCTCTACCGTGATGTAGCAGTCTGGCCCGGCGGCCTGGCGCAGACGATTTAGATATCCTTGTGGATCGGCCAGCCCATCGATGTGATCGACACGCAAACCGTTCACGGCACCGCTGTGTACCAGTTCCAGAATCAGCTGATGTGACGCATCAAACACCGCTTCATCTTCTACGCGCACGCCAACCAGCCCGGTAATTTCAAAGAAACGACGATAGGAGAGGTCACGTCGCGCATCGCGCCAGTTGATCAACTGCCACGGCTGTTGCTGGTGTAACGCATCTAACGCGGCGTGGTCAGTGATCGCCAGCACCTCATCGGCGCGACCCTGCCAACTGGCGGGCGTGAGCGGATAGAAGCTGTCATAGTACGCCAGCGACGGATGTCCGGTTTCGGGATGGGGCTGCACGCTTAATTCACCCTTTTCCAGCACAGTGGCAAAATCCTCGCCGAGGAACGGCAGCGTTAAGCGGCGTGACCAGTCAATATCGAAGTAGCGTGCGTAAGCGCTCTGTTCGCCATGCTCAATCACATCCCGCCACCAGGCGTTTTCCAGCGAGGCCGCCATATGATTCGGGACGATATCCAGGATCAACCCAAGATGGGCCTGTTGGAGTGCCGCGCACAAGCGATCAAATCCTGCACGACCGCCGATCGCTGGATCAATTTCATTGGCATCCGTGACGTCATAACCGTGCGTGGATTCGCCAGTAGCGGTAAAGACTGGCGAGGCATACAGATGGCTGATACCGAGTTGTTGCAGATACGGAATGAGTTCAATCGCACGATCAAAAGTCATGCCATTACGGAACTGAATGCGGTAAGTGGCGGTAGGCACCATCATGCGGATTTTTCCTTTTTCAGGCGAACAACAATAGCGTGCTGGGGTAAAGATGCGCTTTCCTGTGGCCAGACAAAGAGCGTGTCACCGGGCAAAGTCGGTAACTTGTGAGATTGTTTGCTGATATTGAACGCCATCGACAGCTCGCCTTTTGGGAACTGCCAGCTCACCGCCACAAACCCTTTGGCGGTGGTTAACACCTTGCCGCTGTGGCCGCCAGCGGTCGCCAGCAGCGGTACGATGTGTTGTTGACGGAGCTGCAACAGCTGCTGGGTGAACGTCCACCAGGATTGACCTTCCGCGCTCTGCAGTTTCTGCCAGTCGAGTTTGGATTGGATAAAGGTCTGTTCCGCGTTGGGATCGGGGACGTTGTCATCGTGTCCGGCATGGCCGGTGAATTCACGGGCGCGGCCTTCACGCACGGCTTTAGCCAGATCACCATGAAAATCGGTGAAAAACAGGAACGGATGGGTTTCGCCATATTCCTCGCCCATAAACAGCAAAGGGATGTGTGGGGACAGCAACAGCACAGCGAGCAACACTTTGGTGCGGTCTGATCCCGCCAGCGTAATCAACCTGTCGCCTTGCGCACGGTTGCCGACCTGATCGTGGTTCTGGATAAAATCCACGAAGGTGACCGGTGACTGTCCAGCACTGGGCACGCCACGTCTCTGGCCGCTTTGTGGCGAGATCTCACCCTGATAAGCGAAGCCTTCAGTCAGAATGCGTGCAATCAGTTTTTCCGGAACCTCGGCGAAATCCTGATAGTAAGCGTGGGTTTCGCCGGTAGCAAACACATGGATGGCATTGTGGAAGTCGTCATTCCATTCACCGGTAAACAGTGGAGCGTTACCCTGTTTATCACGCGGGTGCAGGAAGGTGACGTTACGACAATCTTCGGTGGTGAGGTGAATGGGTCGATCGGTGATATCGCGACGGATGCGCTCGGCTATCTCAACCAGCACATGTTTGCTGGAGGCATCTTCAATCTGGTCGATGGCATCAAACCGCAGACCATCAAGATGGTATTCCTGCAGCCAGTAGAGCGGCGCTTCAGCAATATAACGGCGAGCCGCATCGACGTCGTAAGCGATTCCCGCACCCCAAGGCGTCATGCGCTCTTGATGGAAGAAGTCCGGTGCCAGCAGCGGCAAATAGTTGCCTTCAGGACCAAAATGGTTGAGCACGATATCGAGCACCACCGATAAGCCTTGCGCATGAGCGGCATCGACCAACGCTTTAAAATCATCAGGCGACCCATAGCTGGCGTGGGGCGCATACAGTAACACACCGTCATAGCCCCAGCCGCGTGAGCCACCAAATTGCGATACCGGCAGTATCTCAATCATGGTGATACCCAATGCTTTTAAGCCCGGCAGTTTAGCGATCGCCGCCTGGAAGGTGCCTTCAGGGGTAAAGGTGCCAATATGCAGTTCATACACCACCGTCTCATGCCATTTATGACCGCGCCAATCCTGATGCTGCCATGTGTAATGGCGCGGATCGATCACCAGTGAAGGGCCGTTAACATCCGATTGTTGTGCACGGGAAGCGGGGTCGGGCACGACGGTGCCATCGGCAAGCACGTAGTGATAGGCTGTGCCGTGTGGTGTATCGTGGCGTTGCAGTTCAAACCAGCCGTCATGGGTGGCATTCATAGGATGCTCGCCATCGGCAATGCGCAGGGTAATCTGTTGCTGACCAGGTGCCCACAGGCGGAACAGCACGCTGCCATCCGTCTGCATCTCCGCACCCCAGGATTTCTCAAATGATCTGAATTCCATTCAATTGCCTCGTTTAGCCCATGCAAGGGCGATGGACGACATCAAGCGGTTAGCGTTCCGTAGAAAGATCTATGGCTCAAATTGGGACGGCACGACGGGACTGAGAACAGATCATAGTCGATATTTTCGCCTTTTCTGGCGCTGGTCAGCGGGTTTAGGAAATTTTCGACGCGTCGCGCTTCGCTAATGAATGGGGTCAAGGAAAGAAAAAACGGTGTCTTGATTCACAACCGGAATGGCGGCCTTCTGGCCGCCTTGGGTTATCTCTGATGGAAATCCTCAATCAAATCCCCATACAACTTTTCAGCTTCCGCCAGACGGCTCAGCAAACAATACTCATCCGTTTGGTGTGCCATGGTCGGTTCGCCGGGGCCAAGGATGATGCATGGCGGATTGCCCAAAGCCGGCAGTAAGAGCGAAGCATCGGTAAAGTAGGGCACCACCTTGGCTTCAAGCGGCTGATCAAATAGGGGTTGGCAGCGTTGATAGACAGACTGAATCCATTGATTCGCCTCCGAACTCAACACGGCGGGTAAATCGACTAACGTGGTCAGTGTGACCTCTTCGCCCAACAGTGCCGACAGCTGTTGTCGGATAGTGGCATGCTGCAGGTTAGGCGCACTGCGGATATCCACATCGAAGGCTGTACGATCCGGCACGGAGTTAATGTTTAAGCCTCCTTCAATGCGTCCTACATTTAGCGTGGGCTGTTTCATTAAAGGATGCGGAGCCCCGGGCGAAAAGTGGCGGATTTTCCCCAGTGCATCCGCCGCCAGATAGATCGCGTTGATACCCAACTCTGGCATCGCGCCATGGGCGGTTTTACCCCGCGTTTCACAGCGTAACCATAATGCGCCTTTGTGACCTATCACCGGGTAGTTAGCCGTCGGTTCACCGACGATCAATGCGCCGACATCGGGTAGTTTGCCTGCGGCAATCATGGCCTTAGCCCCGTCGCAGCCGGTCTCCTCACCCCCCGTGATCATCAGCACCACGCCGCGACCAGCAGTAATCAGCGCATGATGTTGCACACAAGCCAGCGCAAAAGCGGCGATGGCGGCTTTCATATCACTGGCGCCCCGTCCATACAGACGATCGCCCACAATATCGCTGCCAAAAGGGTCCTGTTGCCACGGCTGATTACCGAGCGGAACAGTATCGAGATGCCCGGTAAACGCCAGAGGTTTGCCGGCAGCGCTGCCCGGTAATTGCGCTATCAGGTTGGTGCGCCCCTCACCGAAATGGCTGAGACTGACATCGAATCCGTGTGCCGCCAGCCAGGCAGCAAAAAACTGCATGCAATCTGTTTCATTACCTGGTGGGTTAATGGTGTTGAAGCCCAGCAGTTGCTGGGCCAGTTCAAGCGACTGTGGTCGCATTAAGTGCGCTCCGTTAGCCAGTCAAGGCAGTTAGTCCACAGTTGGCGATAGCCCGGCCATTGAGAAAACTCTTCAGGTAGCCAGTGGGCCGACATATCACTGGTCCACACCAGAGAGCGGCCGCGCTGATATTCACGCACTGCCAGCAGAGGGTGACCCGTTCCCGCGACGGTCGCGAGGAGTGTTCCCTCAGGCTGCATTTCCACCTCGTTATAACCCAGCAGCCACGGCCAATCGCTCGGGATATCGGCCAGTACCTGATGTGACATGGTCACCTCGGCGTAGCTGCCTTCTGGGGTTTCTATGCGGTCATCCCAGGCGAGACAGCGTACCGGCAGGACTTTCTCCACCAGGGTATTGCGATAACGTGCACCGCCGTTAATGCCCTGGAAGCTGTAATAGCCGCCAATCATCATCAGGGCGCCACCGCCAGCAACGTAATCATGAATTAACGCCAGGCGATTCGGTGTGCGGCGGCTCTTCAGCCAGGTATCGGGATGCAGCAGCAGCGTATTGGCGCCAATATCAGACAGGATGATCACATCCCACTGCTGCAGCGCTTCTAACGTCAACGGGAACTCCGTCGCTGCGGCATGAGCGGGCATATGCGTGACGGCATAATCGCTGTCTTTCAACGCCGCCATAAAATCGACGGCACCGCTGTGCCAGGTCGCTGTGGCAAACTGATCAAAGCCTTTTACATGAGTTGAGGTACTGGTCCAGGATTCACCGACCAGTAAAACTTTCTTCTGCATGACACGTCTCCGTTTATCCGCCAAATACCCGCTGCGGATTGGTAATCATCAAGGTTTCCAGTTGTTCGCCACTGACACCGAGGCGTTTCAGGCGCGGAACAAAATGTTTGAGGATGTAGCCATAGCCATGGCCGCCGTAACGCGTCAGCATGGTTTTGAGGAAAACGTCCTGTGACATCAAAATCTGCTGGATATAGCCATCATCGATCAGGTCGCAAATGGCGCGGGCATTCTCCTCATCGGAAGGGGATTGCGCATCCTCATCGGCGTAGTAGTAGCTCATGCCGATCATGTCGTACTCGAGGAACACGCCGCGATCGGCAAGCTCGCGCTGATAAGTTTTATCGGCAAAGCTGGGATTCATATGGCACAGCACGGTGTGGCGCAGGTCAGCGCCTTCCTGTTGCAGGATATCCAGCACTTTATGGCCGAGGCGCTCCCAGCCGGGCAAATGCACCTGAATCGGCACGCCCGTCGCAGCACTGGCACGACCGGCAGCGCGCAGTGATTTCTCTTCATCCGATGTGAAGCGGCTGGAGATACCAATTTCCCCGATCAAACCGGCGATCACCTCAGGCTTCTCAGTGGCGCCTCCGAGGTCGTAAATCAGCTTGTCAGCCAGTTGCTCAACGCTGATGCTTTTTACCCATTCAGGATGCGAAGGCTCCAGATACAACCCGGTGCCCATCACGATATTTAAGCCGGTTAAACGCGCAATGCGCTGCAAACCTTTGGGATCGCGTCCGATGCCAATGTTCGTCGGGTCGACCACGGTTTCACCACCCAACGCGCGATATTTCATCAACTCTTCAATCGCGGTATCGACATCAAACAGCTGGCAATTGTCGCGGCTCATCAGCGGGTTAAGCGATAACTCACCGAGGTTTTCCATTTTGACCGGCATCTCGGCCACATGACGTTCACTGCAACAGCAGGGCGGCACCCATTTGCCCGAGGCATCTAACAAGATGTGCTCATGCATTAACGTCACGCCCATCTCCGCCAGCGGTAAAGGGCCGAGCACCGTCATCACATGGCCGCTGGTAATGCCTACTGGCAAGGGGTCGGCATGGCGAAATATTGATCCTTTCATGAGCTATCCTTTTGCGGCCGAGCGGGTTGGATTGAGGATGCGGGTATTCAGCCAGATGGCGAGCAGAATGATAGTGCCGGTGGCGATCTGGGTATAAAACGGTGAGATGTGCGACAAAATCAGGCCGTTCTGGATAATGGCGATGGAGAGCGCACCCAGCAGCGTACCGATAATGGTGCCAAACCCGCCGAACAAACTGGTGCTGCCCAAGACCACGGCCGCAATCACCTGCAGTTCAAAGCCTTCACCCTGGTTGGAAGAGCCGCTGCCGAGACGAGCAGTGATGATCATGCCAGCCAGCGCCGCCGCCATCCCGCTGATGATGTACACCTTCATGGTCACGGCTTTGGTGTTGATGCCGCTGCGACGTGCCCCTTCGGCGTTCGCACCAATGGCGGTGACGTAACGACCAAAGCGCATATGGTTCAGCAGAATATGCCCGGCAACTAATACCACGATGCCAATCAGCGCAGGCATCGGGATGCCCAGCACCCAGGCTCGGCCCATAAAGGTAAACAGGCTGTCGGCAGGGACGGGAATGGAGTAGCCTTGGGTCACCAGCAAAGCAATGCCTCGTACCACGGCCAGTGTCGCCAGCGTGACGATAAAGGCCGGAATGCCCTCGAATGCGATAAAGAACCCGTTAATGGCGCCGACCAAACCGCCCAGTAGCAACCCGCCGATTAATACTACCGGCCAAGGCAAGCCCCAGTTATTGAGTGCAATCGCTGAAAGCGCACCCACCAACGCCAGCGTGGATCCCACTGACAAATCAATACCGCCGGTGGTGATCACCAGGGTCATCGCAGTGGCCACAATCAGCAACGGTGCGCTCTGACGAATGATATTCAGCCAGTTAGTGCTGGTAAGAAAATTATTGGTGATCAGTGAAAACACCACGCAACAGAAGATAAAGAACAGCGCAATGCTGACCACACCGGAGTGATTGTGTAACAAGCGGCGTGGCAATGAGTGCTGGATCATGCGTGAACTGCCTAAATTCATGATGCTCATCCTGTTACCTCAATGTGCTGCCGCTGATTGCGCGGTAAATTTCTCACCTACGATCAGGTTCACGATGTCGCTCAGACTGGTATCGGCCACGCGGCGATCTGCCACATTCGTGCCCTCATACATCACCATAATGCGGTCGCATACCAGGAAGAGATCTTGCAGGCGATGGGTAATCAGAATCACGCTGACGCCCCGCGCCGAGACACGGCGAATCAGTTCCAGCACCGCTTCCACTTCGGCAACAGCCAGCGCGGCCGTTGGCTCATCCATAATTAACACTTTCGGGTCGAAGGCCGCAGCACGTGCAATGGCGATCGCCTGGCGCTGACCGCCGGAGAGGTTGCGCACCAGCAAGCGGGTATCCGGTATCGAAATACCCAGCCCTTTCAACATCTCGCGCGCTTCGGCATGCATTTTGGCCTGATCGAGAAAGGGGATGCCGAGCACGCTTTTCATCGGCTCACGGCCCATAAACAAATTGCCCGCGACATCGACGGTGTCGCACAAGGACAAATCCTGATAGACCATTTCGATGTGGCAACGGCGTGAATCGGCGGGATTGCTGAAATGCTGCTGTTCCCCATCGATGCGAATGGTGCCGCTGGTGGGGACGACCGCGCCAGAAAGCACCTTGGTGAGCGTCGATTTTCCGGCACCGTTATCGCCGACTAAACCGAGCACTTCCCCTGGCGCGAGCTGTAAATTGACACCGCGCAGAGAGCGAATCGAACCGTAGGTTTTGGTGATGTTAATCATCTCAACCCGGGCTGGAAGAGCTTGTAATTGCTGCATTGGACAACTCCCATCAAGGCTTGTGGGAAATGTTTATCCTGTCAGGAAAAAGGACTTATCCGGCACGGTTTACAATCTAGTAAACCGGTTTACCTACCGGATAAGACTTTTTTCTAAACCAACAGGACAAACGCTACAATGATATTTACTCGCCAGGTACGACATTGCAGCATCCATGCCAGCCTGCATCGCAGGGACTGCACTTTCGGCTAACTTGTTGTAAAGCATCACTTGTTAGGTAATTTTCAAGTAAACCGGTTTACTCACTATAACGCGATTAAGAATTTCAGCTCACTTTTTGCGCCATTGTTGTGCGCTTTTGCATCATTTTGGGACGTTGTTAACAAATCCAATTGAATCTCGCCCAATCCATTCCACCGGCAAACGGGTCTCCATCGGAATATCGGATTCGTTGTTCAGCAGGCGCAGCATGATATTCACGGCGGTGTGACCCAGTTGGCGCGCGGGCTGGCGGATGGTGGAGATGCGGGGGTGTGTGAGGTCGGTGTAATTGGCGTCATCGAAACCCACAAGGGAAAGGGCGGCGGGCGCTTGTAAGCCGCTGGCACGTAAACCATCAAGCAGCCCTAACACCAGATAATCACTGGCGGCGAATACAGCAGTCGGGCGCTGGGCACAGCTGAACAAGTGATTCAGCGCCTGTTGGCCGAACTCCCGCGCATAGTTGCCATACATCACCCACTCCGGCTGAACGGGTAAGCTCGCCTGCTGCATCGCTGAACAAAAACCCTGATAGCGTTCACGAACACTCATCAGCTGCTCTGGCCCACCAATAAACGCGATCCTGGTGTGCCCGGCAGCAATCAACTGTTCGGTGGCAATACGTCCACCCTGCACATTGTCGGCAAACACTTTGGGTACCTGGCTGCCAGGGATATCTTCATCCAGTAACACCACATGGTTATGACGCTGAATTTCATCGCGCAGTACACCATTGTCCGGCCGGTTGGTGGTGAACAGTAAGCCATCGACCTGGCGCGTATCCAGCCAGCGAATGAACTGCGCCTCCTTGTCCGGATTGTTCCGCGTGATGCACAACACCAGGCTATAGCCGCGTGCCGAGGCGGCTTCCTCGGCGGCGTCAGCCAGCTCCGCGAAAAAGGGGTTGGTGATATCCGGCAGCACCAGACCCAGGGTTTCGCTGCCGCCTTTGCTTAACCGCCGCGCCAGACTATTCCCGCGATAATCCAGGGTGCGGATGGCGGTTTCGATGCGGTCAATGGTCTCCTGAGGCAGCACGATGCTGTGATTCATATAGCGAGAAACCGTGGCTTTTGACAGGCCCGCCAGCTTCGCGACGTCAGACAACAACACGCGTTTTATACTCATTGATTTCGCCATTTTTGCTCAGGGAGTTTATCTGTAACACAGTTAAGCGTAACTGATACAGCGCTTTCCTTTTGCACTGATGGATAAATAAACACTTGACAAAAAAATCCGCTGAGCGAATTGTATAAATCGTTTACCGCAGTACCGGGAATAGCTTCCCAACCCGATTCAATGTATTTCAACCCGCACTCCCAACGGATGGGATGCCGAAAACGTTGAACACGGTGGTATCAAAAGCACGGCATAAAATCCGTGTTCATGACTCTTTTATCGATATTTGCCTGCCGACACAAACTCTCAGCCAAAACGCTGGGAAACGCTGATTATTATTTATTCCCAACGAGGAACTCAATGATGTCATCTTTCACCGGAAAACTGCGTTCAATGGTTTTGGCAAGTGCATTACTTTCTGCTGGATCTTTTTTGCACTGGCTCAGGCAGCACCGACTTATGCATTAGTTCAAATTAATCAGCAAGCGCTGTTTTTTAATCTTATGAATCAAGGGGCGCAGGATGCGGCGAAAGCCAGCGGTAAAGATTTGGTGATTTATAACGCCAACGATAATCCGGTAGCGCAAAATGATGCGATTGAAAACTATATTCAACAGGGTGTGAAGGGCATATTGGTTGATGCCATTGATGTGAATGGGATTATGCCAGCGATTAAAGAAGCTGCCGCCGCTAAGATTCCGGTGATTGCCATTGATGCGGTATTACCTGACGGTCCGCAAGCGTCTCAGGTTGGGGTAGATAATCTGGAAGGCGGTAAAATTCTGGGTAAATACTTTGTCGATTACGTTGCAAAAGAGATGGGCGGTAAAGCGCGTCTGGGTATTGTTGGGGCGTTGAATTCCGCGATCCAGAACCAGCGCCAAAAAGGGTTTGAAGAGACGATTAAGAGTAACAGCAAGATTACCGTTGCCGACGTGGTTGATGGGCAAAACATTCAGGATAACGCGATGACAGCGGCGGAAAACCTGATTACCGGTAACCCGGATCTGACGGCGATTTACGCCACCGGTGAACCGGCATTGCTGGGGGCGATTGCTGCCGTGGAAAACCAAGGGCGTCAGAAGGACATCAAAGTGTTCGGCTGGGATTTAACTGCGAAAGCCATCAGTGGCATTGACGGCGGTTACGTCACGGCAGTGTTGCAGCAAGATCCGAAAAAGATGGGTGAAGAAGCATTGAAAGCACTTAACGCCATTACGGAAGGGAAGTCCGTCAGTAAAACCATTTTGGTGCCTGCAACGGTGGTGACGAAAGCCAACGTCGATACCTATCGTCCATTGTTTAAGTAAGGCAAAAGCGGGGCGCGCCTTGGTGCGCCCACAGGCGGCCCGAAGGCCACCACTACAGACGAATGGCCAACAATGCGGTCAACTCGTCTGGTGTTGGAAAGGCATTCAGGGTCCCGGTGCGGCTTACGGTAATCGCCGCCGCCGCACTGGCATGATGCAATGCCAGCGCGTCGGGCTCCACGCCGCGTAACAGGGCGGATGCAAGCAACACCGCCAGGAAGGTGTCGCCTGCACCGGTGCTGTCAACGGCCTGCACCGCTGTCGCGGCACAAAAGAGATGTTGGCCAGGCTGGAAAAGTTCAGCACCCGCCGAACCCTGGGTCACCACCAGCGTTTTGACGCTGCTGGGTTGCAACAGTTGCGCTTCATGTTGATTGACCACGGCAACATCAACCAGTGGCCATAAATCGGCAAAATCGGGATTGACGGGGGACGGGTTAAATACGGTGGTGAGTCCGTGAGCTTTCGCCCAGCTAAAAAGCGCACGGGTTTTCTCGACGGAGAAATTACCCTGTTGCAGCAGAATATCGCCTGGGCTGGCGTCGGATAAATGAGACAGCACGACGTCGAGCCCCAGTGCCTCGGCGGCGGCTTGGGTGGTAATAATGGCATTATCGCCATCACTGCTATTAAAGATAATTGAGGTATCACTGTGATCAGCTAACGCGTTTTCAGGAACCAACGGTAAGTTTTCGCACTGCAGACGATCGCGAATCCACTGCCCGTGAATATCATGACCCGTGGCAGCAATTAATCGCGTGTCAATACCGCAGCGGGAAATAATGATCGCCTGATTGGCCCCTTTTCCGCCAATATCCTGGGATTTTTTTATTCCATGAATTGACGCGCCTTTTTGGGGTAATTCATCAATCGACCAGGTTTCATCAACAACAATATTGCCTGCAACATATACACGCATAGATTTCTCGTTAATAAGGTGAGTGAGATGACCTCTATATCAGCAGAAAAAAGTAACGCGATACAAGATATTTTTTCACGTAAAAAAGCAGTGATTGGCGTTATTCACTGCGATGCATTTCCTGGTTCGCCAAAATATCGAGGTAAATCAGTTTCGGATATTATTGATCGTGCCTTTCGTGATGCGGATAATTATCTCTCTGGCGGTGTGCATGGGTTAATCGTTGAGAATCATGGCGATATTCCCTTTGCCAAACCTGAAGACATCGGCCCAGAAACCGCGGCCTTTATGGCAGTGATCACTGATAAAATCCGTGAACGTTTTGGCGCACCCTTGGGTATTAACGTGTTGGCCAATGCTGCTATTCCGGCCATCGCCACTGCCTTGGCCGGAGGCGCGGATTTTGTGCGCGTCAATCAGTGGGCAAATGCCTATATCGCCAACGAAGGTTTTATCGAAGGTGCGGCGGCGAAAGCCCTACGTTATCGCAATCAATTACGTGCCGACCACATTCGGGTATTTGCTGATAGTCATGTCAAACACGGCAGCCATGCCATCGTGGCTGACCGATCCATCCAGGAACTGACCCGCGATGTTGATTTCTTCGAAGCGGATGCGGTGATTGCCACCGGACAGCGCACCGGCGATAGCGCCACATTGAGTGAAATCGACGAAATTCGTGCGGCGACCGAATTGCCGCTGCTGGTGGGGTCGGGTGTGACACCGGCCAACGTCTGCCAGATTTTAGGCCGCACCCAAGGGGTGATCGTGGCCAGCACCATGAAAGTTGATGGTGTGTGGTGGAACGAGGTTGAGCTGGCACGCGTGAAGCACTTCATGTCAGTGGCGCAGGCCGCGCTGGAGGAGGCGTGATGAGCAGCTTCACCGACCAATTGCTGGCAGAGCATCAAGACGTCTGGCAAGGCATGCAGCAGCATCGCTTTGTGCTGGACATTGAACGTGACCAACTGCCGGACAGCGTGTTTAACCGTTATCTGGTGTTCGAGGGCAATTTTGTGGCCACGGCGATTGCCATTTTTGCGCTCGGCGTCAGCAAAGCGCCGGACATTCGCCAGCAACGCTGGCTGATTGGCGTGCTCAATGCGCTGGTGGATACGCAGATTGCCTGGTTCGAAGCCGTACTCACCAATCGCGCCATTAATCCTGACGACTATCCCGATGATCTGCCCGGCGTTAACCGCTTCCGTGACGGCATGTTGCGTGTGGCGCAGCAGGGCAGTTATGGCGAGATCATCACCCTGATGTTTGGTGCGGAATGGATGTATTACCACTGGTGCAAGCGTGTCAGCGCACAAACACAACAGGACAAGGATGTGCGCCGCTGGGTGGAGATGCATGCGGAAGAAGAATTTCATCAACAGGCGCTGTGGCTCAAAGCG
>NZ_BBOC01000080.1:0-24977 GCF_001485335.1 Type-D symbiont of Plautia stali
AAGCGGGAGAGGGTTAGGGTGAGGGAAAAGGTAATTACACTTCTTCGCTGAACTGCGGTACTGGATTGCGGAAGGTGCGCGTTACAAACGCCAGGTAAATAATCCCGACGGCTGCCCACACCAGGCCGAGGACCATTGAGGTCTCTTCCAGGTTAATCCACAGTGCACCCACTGTCAGCGCGCCCATCATCGGCAGCACCAGATAGTGAAGATGATCTTTCAGCGTCTTGTTACGCTTCTCACGGATCCAGAACTGGGCAATCACCGACAGGTTCACAAAGGTGAACGCCACCAGCGCACCGAAGTTAATCAGCGCAGTCGCAGTCACCAGGTCGAAGTTGATCGCCAGCAGCGCCACCGCACCCACCAACAGCACGTTCAGTGACGGCGTGCGGTATTTCGGATGCACAAAGCCAAAGAAACGCTGCGGGAAGACACCATCACGGCCCATCACATACATCAGACGTGAAACGCCCGCATGAGCGGCCATACCGGATGCCAGTACCGTCACCACAGAGAAAATCAGGATGCCGATTTGCAGGGCTTTACCTGCGACAAACAGCATGATTTCAGGCTGTGATGAATCCGGATTCTGGAAACGAGAGATGTCCGGGAAGTACAGCTGCAGGAAGTAAGACACCCCGATAAAGATCACACCACCAATCAGCGCGGTCAGGAAAATCGCGCGGGGGATGGTACGTTCTGCATCTTTGGTCTCTTCTGACAATGAGCTGATACCATCAAAGCCAAGGAACGAGAAGCACAGGATTGTCGCACCGGTAATCATCGGCACCACATGGGCATTCTCAGACCAGAAAGGCTTGCTGCTGGTCAGCGTACCTGCGCCAACACCACTTGCCACACCGTAGATCACCATACCGGTAATCACCACCATCACCACCACTTGCAGCACCACAATCACGCTGTTGAAGTTGGCCACGGTTTTGATACCACGCAGGTTGGAGATGGTCATAAAGGCCACCAGCAACACCACGAAAATCCACGACGGAATACCTGGCACCAGCGTCTCAAAGTAGCTTTTCGCCAGCAGGATGTTGATCATCGGCATGAACAAATAGTCCAGCAGTGATGACCAGCCCACCATAAAGCCGACGTGCGGACTGATAGCCTTCTGAGCATAGGTGTAAGCGGAGCCCGCAGATGGGAAGCGGCGTACCAGCTTGCCGTAGCTCACGGCGGTAAACAGTATCGCGATCAGCGCGAAAGCATAAGCGGTGGCGACGTGGCCGTCGGTTAATCCAGACACGATACCGAAAGTATCGAACAGGGTCATTGGCTGCATATACGCCAGGCCCATCATGACCACTGGGATCAAGGTCAGGGATTTTTTCAGGTGTGCACGCTGTGGTGCAGTGGTGTTAAGCGACATTGTTCAGGCCCCCAACAGAGGTGATCTGCGGGATACTGCGCAACGTGCTGCAGTGAGAAGTGATATTAGTGTTTGCGATTGTCGCCGCGCCGTAATCATCACGAAAGCGAGAACCAGCCTGCGCTGGTGCAATTGTAAACAGCCCCATCTTTGTTTTCCTCAAATCTCACGCCCAAGCGTGTTGTCAGTCTCTATCTATCCGGATGCGTGTCCGGCCTCGGTAATGTGTGTGGGTACTTCTTCCTACAAAAAAATAACCGACGTTATAAGCGTCGGTTATGTTTTGCATTTTGCAGGGGGCGTATTTTGCCCCAACTTATGCCATCGGCACAAGACGTTAGCGAAATTCTTCTCCCGGTCAGGCGTTTTTCAGCATCCAGTCGATTTCAGTGGCAGTGATAAGCCGTTCAAACTGCATCAACTCATTCTGTTTGCAGCTATGCCAGACTCCGCTGAAATGCTCACCCAGCAATTTTTGCAGCGGATAGCTGTTCTCAAACTCATACAGCGCATCGCTCTGGCGAACGGGTAATGGTAGCCCTTCCGCCTCATGGCCATTGCCCTGCACCGGGTGTGGTAAGGGTAGCTGAGTATCCAGACCATGCAGGATACCGGCAAGAATTGTTGACACCACCAGGTAAGGATTTGCATCCGCCCCGGCCACCCGATACTCCACGCGATGATTATCCGCATCGCCACAAGGAATACGCAACGCCACCGTGCGGTTGTTGTGCCCCCATGACGCCTGTAACGGCACATAGGCTTCCGGCAAGAAACGGCGGTAAGCGTTGACGTTGGGTGCCAGCAGCGCCATAGAAGCGGGCATCAAATCAATCATCCCGGCCAGCGCACGCTTCAACAAAGGTGAGTCGCTGCCATCATCGAGGGAAAACGCATTGTGATCGGCCGCATCCAACATACTGATATGCACATGCATACCGCTACCGGCGTACTCCTCATAGGGTTTCGCCATAAAAGTAGCCGTCATACCATGATTTTCAGCAACCTGACGCACCAGACGCTTCAGCAACACGGCGTGATCGCAGGCTTTTAAGATGTCGCGGGTGTGATGCAGATTGATTTCAAACTGGCCCGGAGAGGCTTCCGCCAGTGCGCCATCCGCAGGAATGCCCTGCTGGCGAGCGAGGTCGTCAATATCACGCAGAACATCGGCGAAATGATCGAGATTATCGACCGAATAGACCTGGCTCTGCATATTGCGTTCATCACTACCCGGCGCACACGGCGGCTGGATATACCCCTCCGCATCACGCTTTTTATCGACCAGATAGAACTCCAGCTCTACCGCTACCACCGGGAATAGCCCTCGATTGCGCAGTTGCTGCCACAAGCGGTTGAGGACATTGCGGGGTTCAACGTCAAAGGGAGTGCCATCTTGGTTACACATGGTGAGTAACAGCTGCGCGATACGTTGTGGATCGGCGCCTGAAGGGATTAAGGTGCCAGGAATCGGCATGCAGAGATTGTCGGGTTCGCCCAGTGACTGTCCAAGTCCGGCTTCTTCGACGGTATTACCGAGGATATCCATGGCGTAAACCGAGGCGGGGAAATAACAGCCTTTATCCAGTTTTGCCAGTGCGGCAATGGGAATGCGCTTACCGCGAAACACCCCATTTAAATCATTAAGAAGAATATCGACATACTGCGTTTCAGGATGGCGTTCCAGCCAGGTTTTAACCTCCAGCTGGAACGCGCTTGTTCGTTTCTCTTCACTGTGCCGCGTGAAGTCTTCTACTTCTACGAGGTTCGTCATGTTCCCACCCGCCCTTTACCGTTTAGTATTGGTTCGCGCAATGCTCAAAATAACAGCCACTCTTCTAACATAGCTCCAACGCAAAAAGTGTGCAAATGTAACAAATATGGTGGAAGAACGAACAGACGGTTGCTAGATTGACAATATATTGCACACTTTTTAGACCAGACCCGCAAAAACGGTGAAAATATTGAACAGCAACGCGGAGACGTTATGGGCATTATTTTTGACAAACCCTTGATTGGCGTAGTGATGTGTCAAAACCACATTGGTAACCATCTCGGGCAGACGGTTCACAATAAATATCTTGATGCCATCGTCCTTGCCGGTGGTGTGCCCTTGCCTTTACCGCAACAACTGATGCAGGCCCCTCATCTATTAGAAAACAGTATGACGCTGCTGGATGGCATTTTGCTGACCGGCAGCCCGAGTAATATTGAACCCTGGCATTATGGTGAAGAAGGCAAAGAGGAGCATGCCGATCCGGCGCGCGATCGCCTCGCCTTCGGTTTGATTACCCATGCCATCGGCAAGAAGATGCCGATCTTTGGCATTTGCCGCGGCCTGCAAGAGCTGGTGGTGGCGAATGGTGGCTCCCTGTATCGCCAACTGCATATGACGCATCTTTTCCAGGATCATCGGGAAGATGATGCGCTGCCCCTCGATCAGCAATACGCACCGGTGCATGAAGTGCAACCAGAAGCCGACGGCCTACTCAGCCAAGTGCTGGGCAGTGCTGACGCGATTGCCGTGAACTCTTTGCACGGTCAAGGGATTCGCGAAACAGGCCCGCAGTTACGCATTGAAGCACGTGCGCCTGATGGACTGATTGAGGCGGTGAGTTTAACTCAGCACCCGTTTGCCCTGGCGGTGCAGTGGCATCCGGAGTGGCATTCCGATCAAGATCCGGTCTCGCAACGTCTGTTCGCGGCCTTTATCCACGCTGCTGTCTGTTACCACAAGGAAAAACAGCCATGAATGATGCCACTCTGGCGCCCGGACGACGTTTGTCGCAAATCCGGCAGGAGTTGGGATTGTCTCAGCGTCGCGTCGCTGAGTTGTCAGGATTAACGCACAGTGCCATCAGCACCATTGAGCAGGATAAAGTCAGCCCGGCGTTAAGCACCTTGCAGAAATTGCTCAAGGTATATGGCCTGTCGCTGTCGGAGTTTTTCTCTGAACCGAAAGTGAACAGCACGCCGCGAGTGATTGTGCGCCCGGAAGAGTGCGTGGAAATCGGCAGTCTGGGCGTGTCCTTGCGCCTGGTGGAAAACGGTGCAGAAAAACGCGCGCTGGCGATGCTGCTGGAGCGTTATGAACCCGGCGCCAGTACCGGTGAGAAATTGCGCCATCCTGGTGAAGAGACCGGTACCGTGCTGGAGGGCGAAATCACCTTGGTGGTGAATGGCCAAAGCTATCATCTCTATTGTGGTGAGAGCTACGTAATCGATACCGGGTTGCCACACAGTTTTACCAATACGTCAGAACAACCGTGTCGCATTATCAGTGCGCATACGCCGGCGAATTTTTAACGTCCCGCGTTAAAGGAGGGTCTCATGCAACATGTAGGAAGTTATTACGCGGCCACGGCTAACGCGCATGAAGTTTGGCCAGAACTGCAGGAATCGGTGCAGTGTGACGTGTGTATTATTGGCGGAGGATTTACCGGCCTCTCCTCTGCATTGTTTTTAACCGAAGCCGGTTATGACGTGGTGGTACTCGAAGCTGCAAAAGTCGGGTTTGGGGCCAGCGGGCGTAACGGCGGCCAGGTGGTGAACTCCTACAGCCGCGATGTCGATGTGATTGAGCAGCGATACGGCAAGGACGTGGCGGCCATGCTCGGCAGCATGATGTTTGAAGGCGCAGAGATTATTCGCGATCGTATCGATCGTTACGCCATCGCCTGTGACTATCGCCCCGGTGGTATTTTTGCCGCGCTCAATCAACGTCAGATGGGCCACTTACGCAGTCAAAAAGCCAACTGGGCGCGTTATGGCAATCACGATTTAGAGTTGTTAGATGAGCGCGGTATTCGCCGCGAAGTAGCAACCGATCGCTACGTCGGTGGATTGCTGGACAAGCGAGGCGGACATTTGCATCCGCTTAATCTGGCACTGGGTGAAGCCGAAGCGATACGCCGCCACGGTGGTCGCATTTACGAACAGTCCGCGGCACTGGATGTGAAATATGGCGAACCGCATCGGGTGAAAACCGCTAAAGGCGAAGTGACGGCGACCTTTGTGATATTTGCCGGTAATGCCTATCTGCCCTCGCAATTGGAACCGCGCCTGAGCCGCAAAAGCATGCCGTGCGGCTCGCAGATCGTCACAACCGAACCCCTGAGCCGTGACCAGGCATTGGGTTTGCTGCCGAATAACCACTGCGTAGAAGACTGCAATTATCTGCTGGACTACTTCCGCCTGACCGCCGACAACCGCCTGCTGTACGGTGGCGGCGTGGTGTATGGCGCACGCGAGCCGGATGATATTGAAGCGCTGATTCGGCCCAAGCTGCTAAAAACCTTCCCACAGCTGAAGGATGTGAAGATTAGCCATCGCTGGAGCGGTAACTTCCTGCTCACGCTGTCACGCATGCCGCAGTTTGGGCAGGTTGAGAAAAATGCGTTCTTTATGCAAGGGGATAGCGGACATGGCGTGACCTGCACCCACCTGTCAGGGAAGTTGATCGCTGAAGTGCTGCGCGGGCATGCGGAAAGATTTGATGCGTTCGCGAAACTGCCGCACCTGCCGTTCCCAGGAGGGAGGCGGTTTAAGGTGCCGCTCACGGCGATGGGCGCGGTGTGGTATGCGTTAAGGGATCGGTTGGGGGTTTAAACGCAACGCATTGTAGCGGCTCAATTTATTGCGCGGGTTTAAAAAAACGCGCGATAAATCGCGCCGCTACCATCTATAAAATGTGGGTTAATTTTAAGATCATTATGCAACACGCACTCGCAGCAGTTTACGTATCACTGTCACTCCTTTACCAAAACTTGCTATAACCCTACGGTAATGCGAGGATCAGGCACTTTCATTTAAAGGGTGCAGAAATGCTTAGGTTGTTTGCGAGGTATACTTCTGTCGGAGTGGTTAATACAGCCATCCATTGGGCAGTTTTTGGTGCGCTCTTAGCCAGTGGTGCCAAGCAATCTACGGCTAACCTTGCTGCCTTCTGTGTTGCTGTCACATTCTCCTTCTTCGCCAATGCGAAATGGACCTTTAACGCCGAAGCCACCACCGCGCGATATTTCCTCTATATATTCTTTATGGGAGCCATGGCGGTGTCAGTCGGTTGGACAGCAGACCGCCTTCATATTAACCCCATCGTGACACTGATTTTCTTCTCCGCACTGAGTCTGGTTTGCGGCTTCGTCTATTCGAAGTTTTTTGTGTTTAGGAAAAGTTAATGAAATTCTCTTTGATCGTTCCAGTGTTGAATGAAGAGGAGGCCATTCCCCTCTTTTATAATGCTGTGCGCGAATTTGAAGCCTTTAAAGAACACAGCCTTGAGTTGGTGTTTATTAATGATGGTAGCACCGACAGCACTGAGGTAGTGTTAACGCAATTAGAAGCCAATGACAACCTGGTGAAGCACATTTCATTTACCCGTAACTTTGGTAAAGAACCGGCACTTTTTGCCGGACTAGAAGCCGCAACGGGCGACGCCATTATCCCTATTGATGTGGACTTGCAGGATCCCATTGAAGTCATTCCTGAGATGATTGAGAAATGGCAGCAAGGTGCAGACATCGTGCTCGCTAAACGCGTTGACCGTAGTACAGACTCTCACCTAAAGCGAAAAACAGCCGAATGGTTTTATAAATTACACAACAAAATCAGCTCACCTAAGATTGAAGAGAACGTGGGTGATTTTCGCTTGATGTCACGCGAGGTGGTTGAAAATATCAAACTGCTTCAAGAGCGTAATTTATTTATGAAAGGCGTACTGAGTTGGGTCGGCGGTAAAACAGCCGTTGTTGAATATGCCCGCGCTGATCGCGTAGCGGGTACGACGAAGTTCAATGGTTGGAAACTGTGGAATTTGGCACTGGAAGGGATCACTTCGTTTTCGACCTTCCCGCTGAGAATATGGACGTATATTGGGTTGTTTGTTGCTGCCCTGTCTTTTATCTATGGTGCATGGATGTTGATAGATACCATATTTTGGGGTAACCCAGTGAAGGGTTATCCTTCGATTATGGTTTCAATGCTGTTTTTAGGTGGCGTTCAACTTATCGGCATTGGTGTGCTTGGTGAGTATATTGGTAGGATTTATATTGAGAGCAAAGGGCGACCTAGATATATAAAATCAAAAAAAATGACACCGCAGGTTTGTGAAGATAACATGAAAAAAAAACAAACTAACATGCTTATCAACTTACAATACTGATGACAATAAGAAATGAGATTGCTTGATAGATCAATTCGAGGATTAATATAGTGAAGCTTAATTACATCCTGAAAGCCAGGCCGTTGCTGCTAAAACAGTACGAGTTACATCATGGAAATTGCATGCCCCACAAAAAAACAATGATTATTCTTACAGAAGCATTAAGAAGGACCCCACATGAGTCTTTGTAAATCGATTGATTTTAACCATGAAAAACTTAATACATTTAAATATGCTTTTTTCGCAGCATTTATTTCTTACTGCGTCATGTATGGGTTCGAACTAACTCATTTCACCTTATCAATTGATGAAGACTTTTTTGATAATTACCATCATACAATTGAGCTTGGAAGATGGGGCCACGCCATCATTAGGAAATATATTCTTCCTGAACCATTCGCACCATTTTTTACTATGGCCTTATCCATAGTAATCACAAGTATTGCAACAGCATTAGCTGGAACCTATCTCTTCGAGCAAAAGCACAAATCAATTTGCTTCTCTATAATTTGTGCATCAATTCCTCTTTTGGCATATCAATTTCAATTCCAGAATCAAGCTGACACATTGTCTATTTCGATACTTCTGGCAACATTAATGGCTATGGTTTTTGATGGGGAACTGAAATGGATAATCAAATCTCTTGCATTTATTGTCATGGGCATCATGTCAATGTCAATATATCAGAGCATCATTTTAATGCCAGTGGCTTTAATACTAAGTAGAGAACTCATTAATTCAATGAATGGTAATTCATCATTGAAAAATGGATTAAAGAAGATACTTTTCCTTTTGTCTCTCATTATTTCTGTTTATGCATTCTATTCAATTGCAACACATTTAGTTCAAAGGATAACCCATATCCCTCCTACATCGTACCTGACCGATATGGCATCATGGGGTAAGGATTCATCCAGTAATGTTTTGAAGGGGATTTTTACCCACTTAAAGTGGAGGTTGGCTAACAAATCTCATTTCGGATTAGGGATCTATTGGATAACAATTTGCTCAATAATTGCAGTGATCGCGCATGCTATATCAAGAAAAAATATTTATCCGGTACTTGTTGTAATTTGCGTTTATCTTTTCCCATTTTCTCTGGATATAATTACTGGATCATGGCTGCCTGCTAGAACGCTTACGCAGATGCCCATTTGCTTTGCAGCACTTGTAGTTATTACATTTTTTGATGTAGAAAGAACATTTCTTTACGCTGTATCATTAACCCTTCTTTGTATAGGCTCAGCAAATTCAAACAGGATGTTTTACGCAGATTACGTAACAAATCAACAAGACACCCAGTTAAGCCAGATGATGCTGAGCGACCTTTTCAGGCAGTATCCAACATTCTCAGCTAGAAGAGATAAAATTTACTTTTATGGCAATGATCCTCTGAATAATAAATGGAAGCCAAATAACTCCGAAAACTTCGGGATGTCATTCTTCCAGTATGGTGACAGCAGAATAGTTCAATATATAAACATGACTAGCTTCTTGAGTTTACAGCGTGTTGATGATCGTATTATAAAAGAGAATCATGCGAAAATAGAAAACATGCCTTGCTGGCCACAAAATGGCTCTATTATGAGGGATGATAATAATTACATAATAAAATATTGTTCGACTTCATTCTAGAATAAAATTTGGAGGGCATACTTTATGCACGCCCTCCAAATTAACAAGTTAATTCCAGTTAAAATACTAAAGATTACTTTTATATAATCCATTGATTAATATACGACCCCATGTAAACATAACGTGAAGTAAAGTTGTGAATTTTGACTTTCAATAACATTCAAAAAATTTAAATTGTAAGTTTAAAAAATTACCTTATAAGCTTTTATTAATGTGCTGTCCAATGAAATTTCAGTACTCCATAATCACTAAAGCGGCATTTTTACTAGGCCTAAATAACGGTAATCAAATCCCTGCTAATTGCAGATCTTCGCACCATCAACCACTTTACCTGTATCGCTCCTACTCTGCCGCAAATGTCGGGGGCCTTAATCCCACCAGCTTTGAAACAAACGGATAAAAGTCGTCATGCGCAGTGTGTGTCCATAAGCGCAAGGTTAGGTAACCGGACGATCACCGTAAAACTACATTCACAACATCAACAAGATGCAACAGATAGACAGGTGCGAGCCATTATCCAGCCCTATTTTGCCCGCCAGGAACGTCCTGAATTGCGGTTTGGTCTGACTAACCCACCGAGGTGTCTAATATATTCATCTACGTTGGTGCCGATCAGAGCGTGCAGAGGCTGAATTGATGCTACTCTGCCCTATCACTTGGTTTGTACGGGATGGTGGGGGGGTTATTTGGTGCTCATTGCACTACTATTGAAATTTCTTTTTCTAATAATTTCATATGGACTTTCCACCATATAATACATAAAAATCCCAAAGACTAAAATAAATGCGACCAGAGGAATACCATATGAACTTTTGGATGGAAAGCCAAATGCTACATAAATGTAATTATAAAGATATATAGAAAATGACATTCTTCCAATCCATGAAAAAAATCTTACGAAAAATGAATTTCGAAGGTTTTGCGTGATACTTTGACTCATAACAGAAACCATTAGCAAACCAAACACTGATGAAACCAAAAGCTCATAAAACTTATTAACCTTGATATAAATTGGATCTATACACATCATTGATACATACAGAGCAATCAAGAAATATAACTGTGCCCTGCCACTTAAGTAACCCTTGAGAGCATCTTTTTTCAGATAAAGAACCCACCCTAAAATAAAAACATAGAGATAAGATGCAATACCCCACGTCAAAATAACATTATCAGATGCGATTAGATGGATGGACAATGACAATCCGAAAAGAAATATGACAAGCAACACCCTCTTGATATCACTATTGAAGATTACCATTAGCACTGGCAGCATTAAATAAAACTGCATTTCTACAGCTAGTGACCAAAACACACCCGAGATAGAATACATTGTTTTAATGTTAAAATTGTGAATATATAAAACATGCGTAAAAATATCTATCAAACCTGCGCTTTTGGGTAATAAGTGAAATATATTGACTGCTACTATCCAAAAAATTACCGCAAAATAATATGGGACTGAGATTCTAAAGAATCTTTTTGCGAGGTATTTCCTATATAAGGTTAAGGTTACCCCTCTGGACTGCATGGAGTTTGTTGCCATCCCCATACAATATCCAGATATAACAAAAAATATACCAACCCCCATCCATCCGTTTAAAATGGGATTGTAAACATTCAATCCTAATACAGTAAAATTAGGGTTTATGTGTCGATATACGTGATAGAAAGAAACCAGAATAACGGCCATTGCCCTAAAACAGTCAATCGTACAATTGCGATTATCCATAAATTCGCCATATCTTTGGGTAAGTATCATGTCGTTATGTTAACGCTTCCCTAAAGAATAGGCACCAATATCTTTACTAAATTATGGGTAATTTTTTTCGCTTAAGATTGCGGGTTTTCAGGGCTATAATCGCCAACATTCGAATTAAGTTACTACATGAATAATTTAATGTTCGACTCATACGTTCGGTTTCTATTAATGCGCTGCCCTATAACAGCGCAATTAACCCACAAATCACTCTAACGGCATCTTCATCGGGTCATCATAGCTGTACTCAAACCCTAGCTCGTTGCAAATCTTCGAGCCATCCACCACTTTGCCAGCTGTTCGCTCAGCCTCAGCCGCAAACGTCGGTGGCACCAAGCCAAGCTGTTTGGAAACAAACGGATAAAAGTCATCACGTGCGGGGTGTTTCGAGGCACAGAGGTTATACACCCGGCCGCCCTTCGGTGTTTGTAGCAACAGCACAATCGCATCCACCACATCATCCAGGTGCACCAGATTGACGGCGTGACCACCATTATCCAACCCGGTTTTACCTGCCAGGAAACGCCCTGGATGGCGATTCGGTCCGACTAACCCGGCGAGGCGCACAACATCGACGCTGGTGCCAGGCAGATCGTGCAGCCAGTTTTCTAGCTCTACCAGTGTTTTACCGGCGACGCTTTCAGGTTGAAGCGCACTACTCTCCTTCATCACGCCGGAACCGGTGCCGTACACCGATGACGAGCTGGTAAAAATAATACGGGGGACTTTATGCGCTAACGCGGTATCGACCACGTTCTGCACCGCTTGCATGTAATCTTCACCACCCTGTACGGTGCGGCTGGCAGGTAAGGTCACCACCAGCGCATCCACCGCCATCAGCGTAGCTAACTCATCTGCTTCACACTCGATCTCGGGTGTCAGCACCAGTTGAAATGCCTCAATCCCGCAGCGACGCGCAGCATCGACACCATCCGGGGAAGTTTTGCTGCCGGTGACCTGCCAGCCGCGTGCCGTTAACGCCATTGCCAGCGGCATACCGAGCCATCCCAGACCTACAATCGCGACTTTTTTCATACTGACTCCTGCTTTACAGCGCTAAGACACTTCATCTTAGTCCCAGCGCTTATGGCAAACCAGCGCAAACTGTTGCGGAAGGTTCCGAGAACTGACGTTAAAAAAGGGTTGCCAAGAGCGGCTATCTTCGTTAGGTTAATCAGCACGCAAATGAATACTCATTCAGCAACGGAATTTACTATGACACGCGTTCAGTTCAACCATCATCACCATCATCCTGACTAGTCTTTCAGGCGATGTGTGCTGGGAGACGATTAGGATCTTCCAGTGGTGCGAACGCAAAGAGAGCCCCCGGAAGATCATCTTCCGGGGGTTTTTTATGGGCGGACGCAACCCAACTGAGTTCAGACAGGATTGAATAAGAGGACAGGAAACATGTTAGATAACACCCGTATTCGCATAGCTATGCAGAAATCTGGCCGTTTAAGTGATGAATCACGCGAATTGCTGGCCCGCTGCGGTATCAAAATCAACCTTCAGCAGCAGCGTCTGATTGCGTTTGCGGAGAACATGCCTATTGATATCCTGCGCGTGCGTGATGACGATATCCCAGGCCTGGTAATGGACGGTGTGGTTGATCTCGGTATCGTCGGTGAAAACGTATTAGAAGAAGAGCTGCTGGACCGCCGCGCACAAGGTGAAGACCCGCGTTACTTCACCCTGCGTCGCCTCGATTTCGGCGGTTGCCGCCTCTCCCTGGCGATGCCAGTGGATGCCGAATACACCGGTCCACAGTGCCTGCAGAACTCACGTATCGCCACCTCTTATCCACACCTGCTGAAGAAATACCTTGATAAACAAGGCGTTTCTTTCAAATCCTGCCTGCTAAACGGCTCGGTTGAAGTGGCGCCACGCGCTGGCCTGGCGGATGCGATTTGCGACCTGGTGTCTACCGGTGCCACGCTGGAGGCCAACGGCCTGCGTGAAGTTGAAGTGATCTACCGTTCTAAAGCGGTGCTGATTCAACGTGACGGCGAGCTGCCAGCGGCGAAACAAGAACTGATCGACAAAATGATGACGCGTATTCAGGGCGTGATTAAAGCGCGTGAATCTAAGTACATCATGCTGCACGCGCCAAGCGAGCGCCTGGAAGAAGTGATCGCCCTGCTGCCAGGTGCTGAGCGCCCTACCGTGTTGCCGCTGGCAGGTGAAGTGAGCCGCGTCGCAATGCACATGGTCAGCAGCGAAACCCTGTTCTGGGAAACCATGGAAAAACTGAAAGCGCTGGGTGCCAGCTCGATCCTCGTACTGCCAATCGAAAAAATGTTGGAGTAACAGCATGAGCACAATCATGACCCCGATTGACTGGCAACAGTGTGATGAACAGCAGCAGCAGGCGCTGCTGATGCGTCCGGCGATTTCTGCGTCGGCGAGCATCAGTGAAATCGTGCGCGATGTGCTGGCGAAAGTGAAAGAACAAGGCGATGACGCGCTGCGCGAGTTCAGCGCGCGCTTCGACAAAGCGCAGGTGGAAAACCTGCGTGTCACACCTGAAGAGATGCAGGCGGCAAGCGATCGCCTGAGCGATACGCTGAAGCAGGCGATGGCGGTTGCGGTAGCTAACATCGAAACCTTCCACAATGCACAGATTTTGCCCGCAGTGGATATTGAGACGCAGCCAGGCGTACGCTGCCAGCAAATCACCCGCCCGGTGAAATCCGTTGGCTTGTATATTCCTGGCGGCTCCGCCCCGCTGTTCTCAACCGTGTTAATGCTGGCCACGCCAGCACGTATTGCCGGTTGTGGTCGTGTGGTGCTCTGTTCACCGCCGCCGATTGCCGATGAGATTCTGTACGCGGCGCAATTGTGCGGCGTGAAAGAAGTGTTTCAGGTAGGCGGTGCGCAAGCGATTGCCTCTCTGGCTTTCGGTACCGAAACCGTGCCAAAAGTGGACAAAATCTTTGGCCCGGGGAATGCCTACGTCACGGAAGCCAAGCGCCAGGTCAGCCAGCGTCTGGATGGCGCGGCGATTGATATGCCAGCCGGTCCTTCTGAAGTGCTGGTGATTGCAGATGAAGGTGCAACCCCGGCGTTTGTCGCTTCTGACCTGTTATCGCAGGCGGAACACGGCCCAGATTCACAGGTTATCCTACTGACACCTTCACTGAAGCTGGCCGAGGGCGTCGCGCTGGCGGTTGAAGCGCAGCTGGCACAGTTGCCACGCGCCGCAACCGCACGCCAGGCGCTGGAAAGCAGCCGTCTGATTGTGCTGCGCGATCTGGCACAGTGCGTGGAAATTTCTAACCTGTATGGTCCAGAGCACCTGATCATTCAAACGCGCCAGCCGCGTGATCTGGTGGATGCGATCACCAGCGCCGGTTCCGTGTTCCTCGGCGACTGGTCACCGGAATCTGCGGGGGATTACGCTTCCGGCACCAACCACGTATTGCCGACTTACGGTTATACATCCACTTGCTCCAGCCTGGGGTTAGCGGATTTCCAGAAACGTATGACAGTGCAAGAGTTGACGCCGCAAGGCTTCCTCAACCTGGCCGCCACCATTGAAACCTTAGCTGCCGCGGAGCAGTTAGAAGCCCACAAAAACGCCGTTACCCTGCGGGTTGCCGCGCTGAAGGAGCAAGCATGAGCATTGAAGATTTAGCCCGCGCCAACGTGCGTGCATTGACGCCTTATCTCTCTGCGCGTCGTTTAGGCGGTAACGGTGATGTGTGGCTGAACGCCAACGAATTCCCGCTGCCGGTGCCGTTTGAGCTGTCTCAGCAAACGTTGAACCGTTATCCAGAGTGTCAGCCTAAAATTGTGATTGAGCGCTACGCTGCCTATGCCGGTTTGTCGCCAGAGCAAGTGCTGACCTGCCGTGGAGCCGATGAAGGCATTGAACTGCTGATGCGCGCTTTCTGCGAGCCGGGAAAAGATGCGATCCTGTTCTGCCCGCCGACGTACGGCATGTACAGCGTCAGCGCCGAAACCATCGGCATTGAGTATCGCACCGTCGCCGCGCTGGATAACTGGCAACTGAATCTGCCTGCCATTGCCGAGCAACTGGACGGCGTTAAAGTGGTCTACATGTGTAGCCCGAACAATCCGACCGGCAACCTGATCAATCCTGACGACATCCGCAAGTTACTCGACATGACCGCCGGTAAAGCACTGCTGGTCGCCGATGAAGCCTATATCGAGTTCTGCCCGGAAGCGACACTGGCGGGATGGTTAACAGAGTATCCACACCTGGTGATTCTGCGCACACTGTCGAAAGCCTTTGCGCTGGCGGGCCTGCGTTGTGGCTTCACCCTGGCGAACAAACCGGTGATCGATCTGCTGATGAAGGTCATCGCGCCTTACCCGCTGGCCACCCCGGTTGCCGATGTAGCGGGACAGGCGCTGAGCGAGCAAGGCATCGCGCTGATGCGTCAGCACGTGGCGGAGCTTAACGCTAACCGCGCCTGGCTGTTTGAGCAGTTAGCACAGCTGAGCATGGTGCAGCAGGTGTTCCCGAGCGAAACCAACTACATTCTGGCGCGCTTCACCGATTCGCCAAAAGTGTTTAAAACGCTGTGGGATCAAGGCATTATTCTGCGCGACCAAAACAAAAACCCCGGCCTTGCGGGATGCCTGCGCATCTCCATCGGCACCCGTAAAGAGTGCGAGCGCCTGATCGCCGCGCTGCAAGCCTTATCAGTGGAGCAAGCATGAGTCAGAAGACCCTTTTTATCGACCGCGATGGCACCATCATCTCCGAACCGCCAACCGATTATCAGGTGGATCGCATGGAGAAGCTGGCGTTTGAAAAGAACGCCATTCCTGCGCTGCTGGCACTGCAAAATGCGGGCTATCAGTTGGTGATGATCACTAACCAGGACGGTCTGGGCACCGACAGCTTCCCGCAGGCGGATTTCGATGGCCCGCACAACCTGATGATGCAGATTCTGACCTCACAGGGCGTCAACTTCAGCGATATCCTGATCTGCCCGCACATGCCTGAAGACAACTGCGATTGCCGCAAGCCGAAAACCAAAATGGTGGAAGCCTGGCTGGCACAAGGTGCACTGGATACCGCCAACAGCTATGTGATCGGCGACCGTCTTACCGATATTCAGCTGGCAGAGAATATGGGCATTCAGGGCCTGCGTTATGGCGCAGAAGGCATTGACTGGGATGCGATTCAAACGCAACTGACCAAGCGTGACCGCTATGCGCTGGTGAAACGCAATACCAAAGAAACGCAGATTAGAGTCGAAGTGTGGCTGGACCGTGAAGGCGGCAGCAAGATCAACACCGGCGTTGGCTTCTTTGATCACATGCTGGATCAGATTGCGGTACACGGCGGCTTCCGCATGAATATCGATGTTAAAGGCGACCTGTATATCGACGATCACCACACCGTGGAAGATACCGGTCTGGCGCTGGGTGAAGCCCTGCTGAAAGCGCTGGGCGACAAACGCGGTATTGGTCGTTTCGGCTTCGTACTGCCGATGGACGAGTGCCTGGCGCGTTGTGCGCTGGATATATCTGGCCGTCCACACATCGAATTCAAAGCCGAGTTCAGCTATCAGCGCGTTGGCGATCTCAGCACCGAGATGGTTGAGCACTTCTTCAGCTCCCTTTCCTACGCCATGATGAGTACGCTGCACCTGAAAACCAAAGGTAAGAACGACCACCATCGTGTGGAAAGCCTGTTCAAAGCCTTTGGTCGCACGCTGCGTCAGGCGATTCGCGTCGATGGCAACACCCTGCCGAGTTCGAAAGGAGTGCTGTGATGAACGTGGTGATTCTCGATACCGGCTGCGCCAACCTCTCTTCGGTTAAGTGGGCGATTGAGCGCCTCGGCTATACGCCCGTGGTGAGCCGCGATCCGGATGTGGTGCTGCGTGCCGATAAGCTGCTGCTGCCAGGCGTGGGCACCGCGCAGGCCGCCATGGACCAGTTGAAAGAACGTGACTTAATCGACCTGATTAAAGCCTGTACGCAACCGGTGCTAGGGATTTGCCTCGGTATGCAGTTGCTGGGACGCGGTAGCGATGAGAATGGCGGCGTGACCACGCTGGGCCTGGTGGATGAGCCGGTCTCGTTGATGGATACGCAAGATCTACCGCTGCCGCACATGGGCTGGAACCAGATCACCTCACAAGCGGGCAATCACCTGTTCCGTGATATTCCAGACGGCAGCTATTTCTATTTTGTGCACAGCTACGCCATGCCAGTGAATGCCGCCACCATCGCACAGTGCGATTACGGCCACCCGTTCACCGCTGCGTTGCAGAAAGATAACTTCTACGGTGTGCAGTTCCACCCGGAGCGTTCTGGCAAAGCAGGCGCGCAGTTGCTGAAAAACTTCCTGGAGATGTGATGATTATCCCCGCATTAGATTTAATCGACGGCAAAGTGGTGCGTCTGCATCAGGGCGACTACGGCCAACAGCGCGACTACGGCAGCGATCCATTGCCACGTCTACAGGATTACGAACGCCAGGGCGCGGAAGTGCTGCATCTGGTGGATTTAACCGGCGCGAAAGATCCGGCTAAGCGCCAGATCCCTCTGCTCACTACTCTGCTGCGCGGCGTCAACGTGCCAGTGCAGGTCGGCGGCGGTATCCGCAATCGTGACGACGTTGCCGCCCTGCTGGCAGCCGGCGCCACGCGTGTGGTGGTTGGCTCCACCGCCGTGAAGCAGCCAGAGGAAGTGAAAAGCTGGTTTAACGAGTTTGGTGCCGATGCCATCGTGCTGGCACTGGATGTGCGTATCGACGCCAGTAATCGCAAAGAAGTGGCGATCAGCGGCTGGCAGGAAGCGGCCGGTGTGACGCTGGAAGAAGTGATTGGCTGGTATCAACCTGTCGGCCTGAAGCACGTACTGTGCACCGATATCTCACGTGATGGCACCCTGAGCGGCTCCAACGTCGAACTGTATAAAGAGGTGTCTGCCGCGTTCCCCGATATCGCTTTCCAGTCTTCTGGCGGCATCGGCTCGCTGGATGATATCGCTGCCTTGCGCGGCAGCGGCGCACAGGGCGTGATTGTCGGCCGTGCGTTGTTAGAAGATAAATTCACAGTGGCGGAGGCGATTGCATGCTGGCAAAACGGATAATTCCTTGTCTCGATGTGCGTGACGGGCAAGTGGTGAAAGGCGTTCAATTCCGCAACCACGAAATCATCGGCGATATCGTGCCACTGGCGCAGCGTTATGCGCAGGAAGGCGCTGACGAGCTGGTGTTCTATGATATCACCGCCTCTTCCGATGGCCGTGTCGTCGATAAAAGCTGGGTGTCACGCGTTGCGGAAGTGATCGATATTCCGTTCTGCGTAGCCGGTGGCATTAAAACCCCGGAAGACGCGGCGCGTATTCTGCAGTTTGGTGCGGACAAGATCTCCATCAACTCCCCTGCACTGGCAGATCCGACGCTGATTACCCGTCTGGCCGATCGCTTTGGCGTGCAGTGCATCGTGGTAGGCATTGATACCTGGTTCGATGAAGCTACCGGTAAGTATCACGTTAACCAGTACACCGGTGACGAGTCACGTACACGCGTCACCACCTGGGAAACCCTCGACTGGGTGCAGGAAGTGCAGAAGTTGGGCGCGGGCGAAATCGTACTGAATATGATGAACCAGGATGGCGTGCGCAACGGCTATGATCTGATACAGCTGAAGAAAGTGCGTGACGTGTGTAGAGTGCCACTGATCGCCTCTGGCGGCGCGGGCACCATGCCGCACTTCCTCGAAGCCTTCGAGCAAGCGAACGTGGATGGCGCTCTGGCTGCTTCCGTGTTTCACAAACAAATTATCAATATCGGCGAGTTGAAAAACTTCCTGATCGACAACGGTGTGGAGATTCGCGCGTGTTAACTGCAGAACAACTGGCCAAACTGGATTGGGCCAAAACCGCGGGCATGATGCCTGTTATCGTCCAGCACAATGTCTCTGGCGAAGTGCTGATGCACGGTTATATGAATGAGGAAGCGCTGCAAAAGACGCTGGCGGAAGGCAACGTCACCTTCTTCTCGCGCACCAAAAACCGCTTGTGGACCAAAGGTGAAACCTCAGGTCACTTCCTGCAGGTGGCGAGCATCACACCTGATTGCGATAACGATACGCTGTTGGTGCTGGCGAATCCGATTGGGCCGACCTGCCACTTGGGCACATCAAGCTGCTTCTCGCCTGCCGCACCTGATTGGGCGTTCCTGTATCAGCTGGAGCAGCTGCTGGCTTCACGTAAGAGTGCCGATCCGGAAAGCTCTTACACCGCAAAACTGTACGCCAGCGGCACCAAGCGCATCGCGCAGAAAGTGGGTGAGGAAGGTGTGGAAACCGCGTTGGCAGCTACGGTAAATGACCGCCACGAGCTGACCAATGAAGCCTCTGATTTGCTGTATCACCTGATGGTGCTGTTGCAGGATCAAGATTTGGATCTGAGCACCATCATCAACAACCTGCGTGCACGTCATAAGTAACGGATTGTGCACTATGCTGCTCAGAATTGGCTTTTTATGGCGATTTTGAGCAGTATGCTTCTCAAAACTGAACATCACCGCATCAGAATGAGCAACATACTGCTCATTTGCAGAAACTGCATTTAAAACGCGAATATCGCCTTTTGCTCATTTAGCATCCTCTTCATATTTGACTAATTGGAATCTCATAATGAGTCCATTTGAACGCGAAGCAGCCTTCCTTGATCTTTTAGAAGAAGCAATCAAGAGCGACTTAACTCATGGAAAATTGCTTCGTAAGATTCGAAAAGAACTACTGGGATTTTCACAGGATCGATATGCCAATTTAGCGGGGATGAGCCGCCGCACTTTATCCGATGTCGAACAGGACAAAGAGAGCATCACGTTAACGACATTGAATCGCGCTTTTAAGCCGCTAGGATTGAAGCTGGGTTTGTTGCCTCGCCAGACACATATGATGCAGGTACTACTCACCAATCTTATTCAACACGGAGAGTCTCATGACCACTCATGAAAAACTGCTCGCCCTGCTCGATCAGCACAACGCTCGTTACCGACTCATGGAACATGAAGCGACCGGGAAGTGTGAGGCAGTGGCCGCCATCCGCGGGACAGAGGTGGGACAAGGGGCCAAAGCGCTGGTGTGCCATGTGAAAGGCAACGGCATCAAACAGCACGTACTGGCGATCTTACCCGCCGACCAACAAGCAGACCTGAGCAAAGTCGCTGAAGCGGTGGGTGGCCGTCGCGCTTCGTTGGCTTCTCCCGCAGAAGTGGGTGCCTTAACCGGCTGTGTGTTCGGAGCCATTCCGCCCTTCAGCTTCCATCCTAATTTGCAGTTGGTGGTTGACCCCATGCTGTTCGAACGCTACGACGAAATTGCCTTTAATGCTGGCTTACTGGAGAAATCCGTGGTGCTTAATGTGGCGGATTACCGCAAGCTGCATAATGGTAACGTTCTGAAAATAATCTGCTAATTGCCATGGCTGACGGTGAGCGGTACTCTGCGTGATTCCACATCACGAAAAAAGAAGACCGTTATTATGGCAAGTTCTCGTTTTACCGCCCGCCTGCGTCAGACGCTGGCTCTGGCTGTGCTGGCAGGTTGTGCGTTTGGCGCTCAGGCAAAGATTGATCAGGTTCGTTTCGCCGTTGACCCAACCTATCCTCCATTCGAATCCAAAACCCCACAAGGCAAGCTGGTTGGCTTTGATATCGACCTTGGCAACGCGCTGTGCGAGCAGATGAAAGCCAAATGCGTCTGGGTCGAGAGCCAGTTTGACGGCATGATCCCGGCACTGAAAGCACGCAAGTTCGACGCGATTCTCTCGGATATGGGCATCACCGAAGAGCGCCTGAAGCAGATTGACTTCACCGTGCCGCTTTACGATACGCACACCCAACTGATCGCGCGCAAAGGCTCTGGTCTGCTGCCGACCGCTGAATCCCTGAAAGGTAAAACCGTGGGTGTTGAGCAGGGAACCGTACAGGAACGCTATGCGCTGGCAAAATGGCAGCCACACGGTGTACAAGTGGTTCCTTATGGCGATCAGGCACAGGTTGAGAGTGATCTGATCTCTGGGCGTCTTGATGTAGTGTTCACTGATGCCGCCCAGGCCGCTAATGGTTTCCTGAAGCAGCCACAGGGCAAAGACTTCGAACTGGCAGGTCCGATTGTACAAGACCCGATCATCGGCCCAGGCACCGCCATTGGTTTGCGTAAAGGCGATGAAGAGCTGAAAACTGCCCTTGTTAACGCATTCGCTGAAATCAAAAAGAACGGCACTTTCGACAAGATTCAGAAGAAGTACTTCGCGACTGACATCTCCATTCAGCAGTAACGTATGGTATTTGGTAGGGGCGGCCTGCAGGCCGCCCAGCCGCTGGATTCCATTGTTCAGTACACATAATTCACTGCTTTTATTCCGCTCATTTTCACAGCAGCACTATAATTCCAATCAATAAATTTTAGGCACGAATCTTTAGGTGCCGTAGAGACAGGACATCGACAACCTCATGCAACAGCAACATCATCCTCTGTTGAGTGCTTCCCTTGGAACACAGCGCGAAATCGTTAGCTTCCACTTCGGTACCGATTCCCAGCAGCGCGTCTATATTCAGGCCGCCTTACACGGTGATGAGCTGCCCGGTATGGCGGTAGCGTGGTATTTAAAACACAAACTGCTGGCACTGGAATCCGCCGGACAGCTTAAATCAAAGATCACCCTGGTGCCGGTCGCCAACCCCTTAGCGATGGGCCAGCACTGGCACGGCAGCCATCTGGGACGCTTCCATACCTTATCAGGTCAGGATTTCAACCGTCGCTTCCCGGCATTGGGTGAAACCCTGGCCGCCGAACTTGCGGATTCACTGACGCAAAGTGAGTACGAAAACAAACGTCTGATTCGCGAAGCGATTGACCGTCATTATCGCGACCGTATTGCCAAGACTGAGCTGGATTCGCAGCGCTTTACCCTGATGCGCATGGCCAGCCAGGCGGATCTCATGATCGATCTGCACTGCGACTGGGATGCACTGCCACACCTCTACACCACTCCGCATGCCTGGCAGGACATCGAACCGCTGGCGCGCTGGCTAGGCAGTGAAGTGCAGTTGCTGGCGCAAATTTCCGGTGGAGAGCCATTTGATGAAGCCTGCTGCGAGCCGTGGTTAACACTGGCAGAGCGGTTTGGTGATAAGTACCCCATGCCGCGTGGATTGCTGCCTGTGACGCTGGAGTTGCGCGGTGTGGCAGACGTTGCGCCGGAGCAAGCTGAAAAAGATGCCGATGCGATTATCAATGCGCTGATTGAAGGTGGCTATATTGCCGGTGAGTTGAGTGAATCCCCTGCCCTGATCAACCCAGCCACGCCGTTAGCAGGCTGTGAGTATATTCATGCGCCGCACTCTGGGCTGCTGTTAAACCGCCGTAAACTTGGGGAATGGATTAAGCCCGGTGAAGTGGTGGCTGAGATTGTTGACCCGATTACCGACCAAGTGACACCGCTGTTTGCTGAGTTTGGTGGCGTGCTGTATGCGAGGAATTTGATGAAGTTTGCGACGGCGGGGATGCTGGTGGTGAGGCTGGCTGGGGAAAATGCAGGGCGTGAGGGGGAGTTGTTGGTGGTTTGAAAAAAACTTAAAGTTAAACAGCAGTGCTAGCCGTTAATCGCTCAGCACTGCGAATCATCAAGTCTTAACGGTAGATCTTCTTACTTAAAAAGTCCTTGAATTTACTTGAGATGTCGAAAGTAGCGTAGGCTAAAAGAAAACTTAAAGAAATCCCCATAGCGCCACAATAAATAAGTGAAGTCTTATCAAGGTTCTGGAAGTTAATCTTTGATGAGATAATTGATAAAATTTGATGATGATATAGAAAGGCTAAAAAGGAATACTTCGATAAGAAAGAGATTATATGATTCGAATGAATGAATTTAAGAGCATATTCATAAACAACAACTAAAATCACTAATATCGATGAGAAAAGAGGTATATTCCTGGATTCATTAATCACCATATCTCTATGATCATGAATAGAGTAGCCTAAGACAACAGCAACCGCCACTATAGTAATGTACTTCAATAGTTGGTGATTTTTATTAGCAATTGCTTCAAAAAGGACCATACCTAGAATGAACTCTGGCAATCGCGCAATAGGATTCCATATGTCTCGTTTATTCCAAAATGGTATATGCTCGTATAAAAAAACATTATAATGTATTGAGGTAATAGCCAAGCCTACTGCAACAATATAAGTCACAGCTTTACTGCGACGATATAGCGCAAGTATCCCAGGAAAAATCACATACATCAAAATGATGAAACCTACAAACCACTCACCAATCAAATAAAAAGTCTGGACCCTTTGAGATAAAAAGCCATCCAAACCTAGCAAAGTCCAGAAAATCTTTAAGAAATCACCTTGAAAAATTACTCTACCACTAAAAACAAACAGTACAACTGCCGTTATGAAATAGGCAATATAGTATGAGGGGAATATTGAAAGGAAACGTCGTTTATAAAAATCCGAAAGGTTAAAATTTGATTTAATTGAGTTATAAATCCCACCACCTGAAATAATAATAAAGAAAGAAACACCAAGACCACCAAAAAAGGAAAAATATATCTGGATATATTAACATCCATTTTTTTTGTCATAGAGTATGACCGCTGCATAATGGAAGATGATAATGAACAATACAGATAATGCTCTTACAAAATCGAGCGATTCAATCTTTTTCCTTTCCAAAGGTCTGCTCCAACTTGGTTATAGTGCAAATTGTCAATTATAAATTAAAAAGAAAAAATCACTTCAGTAGGGAAACTAGAAAATTAGAAATTTTCCACATAATGGTTTCATCACTCTTCTTTATGCTCCGTTCTGATTCATGATATTTAAAAGAAGCATGGTCGACCGAAGAGAATATATCCTTAATTGAGCTGTTTATAATTGCAACTTTTTCATTAGATGGCTTTCTTGACGCTAATGACAGGATAAAAAGCATACCTTTTAATGTTGGTGTTAACTTCTCTCCAATATCAAAAAATTCATCGCTTTTGAATAGTTCATAATAGGATAATTGTTCCGACAAAGACAATGTGTGTGGTGCAGGTTGTAACCTTTTCAAGTCAGGATGTCTCTGCGAAATTGCGCTAAATCCTAAGTAGTCCCAAGGGAATGATATTTTATTATTATCCTTGGAATTTGAAAAGTTCGAATTGGATAAACTGGACGTCACGGATTCAATATTTATCTCAATGTAATCAACGCCGTGATCTTTTTCAAAACAAAGAAAGTTTTTTAAATTGTATTCGAAAGGCAACACCTTCTTGATTGTAGCCATAGCGACACTATCACCAGTAATATAGATCTTCTTTTCAATACTTAATTTTTTAAAGAAATCAGAAATAACGAACTCTATAATTTTTAAACTAGCGTATACACTTTCATGTGGTTCAAGCTTCATAATACATTTTGTTAGAAAGACATAACCAAGTGTCGAAGGATGAAGATCGTTGTCTATGTAAAAGTTCTTGAGAACAGAACTGGGAATTTCTAAGCATCTTAGATACGATGGCTCACAATACTTTCCAATTAACATTTCTTCATTTAAGGTTGGATGAGTATAGATCCCATTTACATCGACGTGATGTTGAGTGGAAATGTTTTCAGCCCTCCTCATTAGTAACGTCCATGGTATAATATTTATATTAGGGTACGATGAACGCCATTTATCTAGCCCTTGTAGATAGAAACCGTACATTTTTCTATCATTTTCAGGCGTCAAAAACTCCCCATGTATATTAATGTAAACCTTATCTTGGCTGAGGACATCCTTTCCCTCGGCAAGAATGTTATTTCCAAAACGATAATCACCTAGAATAAGATGAATTTTTGAGCCAGAATCCAATGACTCTGATACCTTATTAAAAATATTATCGCTCCATGTTGGTGCTCCTCCCATACCTATGAACACAGGCTCATCAATGTCGGCTGGTAGACAATTGCTGCTTTTTGCGTGTTGCATCCTTACAACATGTGAAGGACCAACAATTAAATTCTTCATTGAAAACTCGCTATGTTCAT
>NZ_BBOC01000081.1:0-24660 GCF_001485335.1 Type-D symbiont of Plautia stali
GCATCAGACCGCACTACACGCAAAAAAAAGGGGTAAGCATCCGCTTACCCCTTTTTCATTTGTTCACTTTACCCGCCGATCACGAACTTTGTGGCAAATACACATTACCTTGCTTGCTATAGGCACTCATCACTGACTTTTGCATTGATGACTGGCCCACTAAGCGCGTCAGCTCGTCCATACGCAGTTGCAGCAGACGTTTGACTTCACTCTCATTGTCCAGGATATGGCGCAGTACCGGGCGCAGCTGATCCTGCATCTGGTTTGACGGAGGTGCGGCTTCTGTTGTTCGGGCCAACGATTGCACCGCACTGACATAATCCATCTCCTTTGTAATCAGGTCATCCCATTCGCCGTCTGCGGCCAGGCGCAGCATTCCATGGCTGAGATCGAGTAGCTGTTGGTAAACGGTAATCAGTTGCGGTGCGTTATTCATTAAACGGCGTCCTGAAGGTGTTGAGGTTGTGCGACTTCTTTCCAGGCATCAGCGATATTGCGCAGAAGACCTTCGACTTCTTCGATGGCTTCTACGTCATTTCGCAGGTTGGCCTGCAGCAGACGGCGGACCATATAGGCGTAAAGCCCCACCAGATTATCGGTGAGCTCATCGCCGCTACCTTCCACCAGACCTTGCTTAAGTCCGTTTTCGATGATGTTAATCGCTTTAGACAGCGATGAACCTTTGCCTTCAATATTGCCATCCTGCAAGAACAGGCGGGCACGTACCAGCGCGCTGAGCGCGCCGTCAAACAGCATGGAGACCAGCTGCTGCTGGTTAGCGCTCATCACTGCGCTCTCCACACCAATTTTTGCATAGGCTTTAGTGCCATTTGCGCTGTACATGATCACTCCTTATGAAGAAGAGCTGCTGGAGCTAGAGCTGCTGGATGACTCGAACTGCTGCGTCAGGTAAGTACTGGTACTGTTCAGAGAGCTCAGAGTGACATCAAGCTGAGTAAATTGTGCTTTGTAGCGGGCAATCAGGTTATCAATGCGGGTGCTCATGGTGTTGTATTGATCGGTCAGATTATTCAGCGTTTTACTTACGCCGTCCGTAGCCGCCTGTACAATACCGGTCGAAGAGAGCCAACTGGTCAGACTATTCGCAATGGTGGTGGTGATGCCGGTGGTTTTGCCATCTCCGACAATCATCTCCTTAACGCCGTCGGCATCACTGCTCAGTGCCGATTCCAATTTATCTGAGTCTAACTCCAACGAACCCGTTGAGGGATCGGTGGTGATGCCAATTTGCGCCAGGGTTTTATAGGTTGAAGAGCTTTGTGCGTTGGTGAGCATGCTTTTCAACTGGGTCTGAATGGTACGCAGAGTACTGTCACCGAGCAGAGCGCCATTGCTGGAATCCTGTGAGTCAGTTCCAGCGTCTACCGCTGTGTATTTGGTCAGTGTGCTGAACTGATCCTGCAAGGTGTTATAGGCATCAACCCACGTTTTGATCGCACTTTCGGCTTTCGAGGTGTCTTTGGCGATGGTCAGCGTCTGATTACCCGTGGTGGTATCGTTCAGATTAAGGGTGATACCTTCCAGCGCATCGCTGATGGTGTTGCTGCTGTTCTCAATGTCGACGTTATTGACTTTCAGTTTAGCATTCTGCGCGGTCACACTTTCAGTCACGGTGGAGTCATCTGTACCGTAACCCACGATTCCCTGCAAAGTGCTGTCACCCGTTACTGAAATCGAGGTAACCGCATTATCACTGCCGGTTTCATTAGAGGTTAATGAGAGGCGATAGGTGCTGTCGCCGGTTTTGATGATACTGGCAGTGACACCCGCATCAGCGCTGTTAATGGCATCGCGCATCCCAGTCAGTGATGTCTGGTCACTGGTCAGGCTGATATCTTTGCTGCTGCCATCTTTTAAGGTGATGGTCATCGTGCGGCTGCTGGCTGAGCTGTCGCCTAACACCGCGGTATTACTGCTTTGCTCGGCGGTGGTCAGCGTTTGCGCTTGCGCCAACTGTGACACGCTAATGGTGTACTTACCCGCAACCGTTGTACCGGAAGTCTTCGCGCTAAAGGCACTGGAGCTGCTGGTGGCGGTGGTGGCAGTAAACAAATCTGCACTATTTAATGCGGTATTCGCCGTCTGGAACGTAGAGAGCGAGCTTTTCAGCGTGGCGTAGGCACTGAGTTTAGCGGTGTAGGCCGTCTGCTGAGTGGAGATTGGCGTCAATGACGCTTTCTCTGCGGTGGTCAAGCTATCCAGAATGGTGCTCAGATCAAGGCCCGAACCGATACCGAGGGTAGAAATACCAGTCATGTTGTTTCCTTATCAAGTCGACACAGAGAGTGAATACCCGGGTTATCGGCGAACAGTGGGCAAAGTTTAAAATTATTTATCAGCGAGTGATAAAGCGAATAAGGCCTATAGAGAAGGGTATTTCTCGCGCTAGAAAAGTGCTGAGGTTGCACTAAAGAAGTGCTGGGTGAGGGCGATAAAGATAAGCGTGACAGGTTGAAGAGAAAAAATTTCGCCTGGTACTAAAAAAATCTAAAGGTTGTTAGCAGGTAGACGATAACAACTTTGACGGCGCTGAAGCCGGCGGGTTGAAGCCCACACCTTAACCAAAGACTTGATTAATAGGAACTTAAACCATGGCTCAAGTAATTAACACCAACAGCCTCTCGCTGATCACTCAGAACAACATCAACAAGAACCAGTCTGCTCTGTCTACTTCTATCGAGCGTCTGTCTTCTGGTCTTCGTATCAACAGCGCTAAAGATGACGCTGCTGGTCAGGCAATTGCCAACCGCTTCACCTCTAACATCAACGGCCTGACTCAGGCAGCGCGTAACGCCAACGACGGTATCTCTCTGGCGCAGACCACCGAGGGCGCATTGTCTGAAATCAACAACAACTTACAACGCATTCGTGAACTGACTGTACAGTCTCAGAACGGCACCAACTCTGATTCAGATCTGTCTTCGATTCAGGACGAAATCAAATCACGTCTGGACGAAATTGACCGCGTATCTGGCCAGACTCAGTTCAATGGCGTAAATGTTTTGTCCAAAGATGGAAAGATGAGCATTCAAGTTGGTGCTAACGATGGCGAGACAATTAGCATTGATTTGCAAAAAATGGACTCAAAAACGTTAGGGTTAGATAGTTTCAATGTTAACGGTCCGCAAGGCACTATCAGCGAAGTCACCGATTTTTCATCCTCTTATGGCGCAACCACAAGTGTTGCATCTGCCACTGTTGATGAGAAGACTGGTGATGCGCTCGCAACACGCTTAGGCGTAGCAGCAGGAAGTGTTTCACTGACTGGAGACAAAGTTTACTCTGATGAGAATGGCAATATGTATGCCAAAGTAAGCATTACTCCAAGCGGCGCGTCGGAAGTTAACAACCTGAAAGCAAATGGCTTTGATATCGCTGATGGCGACACGCAGGACTTTTATATTGCATTAGACCCTCAGTCAGCTGATACAACTACAGATAAGACTAAAGCTGCATTCACTATTGATACTGACAGTATTAGTCTTTCGAGTTTAACAACTGGTTCAACCTCTGATCCGTTGGCGACTCTTGATAAAGCTATTTCTCAGATAGACAAATTCCGTTCAAGCTTGGGTGCGGTACAGAACCGTCTGGATTCTGCTATCACCAACCTGAACAACACCACCACTAACCTGTCTGAAGCACAGTCTCGTATTCAGGATGCTGACTACGCCACTGAAGTTTCAAACATGTCTAAAGCACAGATCATCCAGCAGGCGGGTAACTCAGTGTTGGCTAAAGCTAACCAGGTTCCACAGCAGGTTCTGTCTCTGCTGCAGGGCTAATCGCTCTAAGCTTCTTGCTTATCAAACCCCGCTTCGGCGGGGTTTTTTTATTGCTGCGAAATAGCGCACCGAACCGTAGCGGCGCAATTTATTGCGCGATATTGAAAGTGGGAAGGGTATTAAAAGGCAGAGAACAAAACAGCGCAATAAATCGCGCCATGCGGTCGCCATAAATGGCGACCCTGCAGGGAAATATGTGGTATTTCGTAGTGTGCGCATTTATGCGCACCAGCATACAAAATAATTTTTTTCTCAACTGAGCAGTATTATGGAATTAATTGCCAAGCAACAATGTTAGATGTTTGGTTAGATAAATATTAAATCCGGCTATAGCCAATATCTCGCAAATCCGAGCACCGCACCTTTGCCTCAAACTCCGTCGTCTTACCATTATTCTCCAGCGAAAACGGCACCACAATATGGGTGCTGGTGGCATTCAGCGTTGTCGGGTGAATATACAGTGAGCCAATCTGCACCTGAAAAGTACCGAAAAACGCGGGATTTGCATGGTTCAGCAGATCGTCTTCCACTTCATTCTGCACGCGATGTTGATCGATGTTGAAGCAGGCTAATTGGTCCTGCTGAAAGTCGGTTTTCTTTGCGTAAGCGTAAAAGCCGGCGGCACCCAATCCTAAAACAAGCAGTGAGAAAAGTTGACTGCCAAATTTGCTGTGCATCGTTTGATTTCCTTATTAGTGACACCAGAAATCATAATCAATGCAATTAGCCAGTTAATGGGTTCTGCCTATGGTTAAGGCGAGAATAAGCGCAAGATGCTACTTTACAAATAAAAAAGCCGCGAACATGTATCGCGGCTTTTTTGAATCCTATACGACGTTAACGGTAATTCACCGTCAAAATCCCTTCGCGTTTTGCGTCACTCAGCCAGTCCAGTTGCGCTTCAGAGCGGCGGTTATTAAAGGCGATGGTCTGCACATCCGAAGCAGAAAGTGACTGCTGATGGTACTCACCCTGTTCAAAGCAGCGGCTGGTAATGTTGGCTTGATTCACATTGATGCGGCAGGCCGGTTGGTAAATCTCACCGCTGAAGTGAACGCGTCCTTTACCGACCACGCCAAACTGCTCGCTGGCAGAAGCGGTGCCACATGCACCGACCAATAAAGCAAATACCGCAACTTTGCTGAGAGTACCGATATTTTTCATCATGGTTCGCTTCCTTATGCTTTGTGTCACCAGACTGAGATCTGCGTATCGGATAGGAATTATCTTAAGCAGCGTCATTAATGAGGAGCATAGCCTAACTGATTGATCTGCACAGCATACTTTGACTTAAGTAACAGATGTTTTTTCCGATCAATTGTCAGTGATTAATTCGTACAAACAATGAAGGGATAGTTGACTGCCTTAAATCAAATTTAATCGGCGTGAGGGATTTTCACTGCACTTAACAGGGGCAGGGAGTGAGGAATGCTGCAAAAATGCTGAAGTGGGAATGGGTGGAATATTAAGCAAAGGAAGATCGGGGAGGATAATTGAATGGTTTTCAGGTGCAGTCGCCATAAATGGCGTAATGCTTGTCAGTTAAGCGTTTTCCGGTCGCCATAAATGGCAACCCTACAACGATCGCGCGGGGTTTTTGTAGGATGTGCATTAATGCGCACTCTGAGAACCTATATTACGTTCGAAGCAACTGATAAAGCATGACGATAGAGCCAGAAACACAAAAGCCAGCGCACAAGGCACTGGCTTTCATCATCGACTCAAATGCGATGTTAACTACTTAAACGTCACGTCCACATTGGCGGAGGCCGAGAAGTCACCGATCTTCGGATTGCTGTTCAGCCAGCGTAATGTCGCAATGAAATTATTTTGTACCACCTGACCGTTGGCATAGCCCAGTGCGACGCTGGTGTTCATCGGGATAAAACTGTCCTGATTGTCTGCGCTGGAAATCGAAATGCCGAAGCCGCTGTCGGTGCTGGGCATAATGATGTCGGTGCCGCTGGTGGGATAGGTGGTGCTAAAACTGGCGACAAATGTTTGTCCCTGGCAATCCTGCCCGGCAGTGGTCAGGTTGGCCACCACGGCGAAAGGTACGCGCTTTTCAATCACGCCTGCACTGGCATTGCGTGACGGCAGGCTGCCGAAATTGACGGTGGAACCGTTATTCGAGGAAATATTGACGGTCGGGGAGCAGGAGATAAAACGGATATTCCCCAAGCCAGTGATGAAAGCGCGAAAGTTACTGTCGGGGGTGCTGTTCAAACCTAATACACCGTCCACCTGGAAAATAGCATATTGCCCGGTGTTGGTGATTTTACCGCTGGACGGCGGCGCACTGCCGGTGGCTTTGATGTAAATCGAATAGTTGACCGTCACGGTTCTCGCAATGGCGGGCGATTTGCAGTAGCGGGTAGTCCAGGTATAAGCCACATTACACACCGTACCGGGCCCGACATCGGTGCGTGAACCTTTCACGGGTTTTACATCAATACTGTTATAGGTAACCCCGACCTCAATCGAAGGGTGGATCGACTGCATTTCGCTGAGCGGATCCCAGTAAAGATAGGCATCCTCACCATTGGGATAGCCATTGGTATCTTCACAGCGGAAAGTAGAGGTGTAGTTCTGTGAACGCCACAAAATAGTGCCGGCCTTCAGTGTCGCGGTGGAGACCTGAATGGGATCGGCAATGGTGATTACCTGGCGAATATTACCTGAAGCGGCTTCTTTGCAGGAGAGGGCAAAGCTGCTCTGGGAAAACAACGCGGCTGCCAGTGCCAGCAGTGTCAAACCGGCGCGGAACATTCCGCGGAAATGAAGAAATCGCATGAATACTTCCTTTTATTGTGGCGTACAGCGCAGGGTCAATTCCTGATAACCCGCTTGTGTGCCTTTTTCTAATTCTGGCAGCGTCATCCAGCAGTGCTGGTCATCCGTACTTCCCCAGCGCACCTGCAGTCGTTCGCCGCTGGAAACACCAGAAACAAAGGTGCTGCCTTCGGTGCCCACCACGCCCAGGTTGCTGCCGTTTTGATTAAACACCGAGGCACCCATGGCAGGCACATCGCCATTGGCTAATTGCGCATGGATCAACGCACTCTTGCCGCTGCGGGTTTCAAAGGTCACACGGCTGATGGCGCCATAGGTTGGCACCACATCTTTTACCGCCAGTGGGATATCAAGATCGGCACCGATATCATCGGTGCGCAGGGCGACACGGTTATGGTGATAGGCGGTAGCTGAGGTCATCACCGCATAGCCGAAGCGGTTGATGGCCACGCCCGGCTGATTCTCCAACCGAACACCTTCCGCTTCTTTCGCTTCCACCAACACCACGGTGTTTTGCAGCGGTTGTGTCAGCGTCAATCCGCCCGCGTGCATCAGGGCACCGCCGGAGAGGTTAAGATTGGTTTGCTGGTAGGTATCGCTGTAGGTGTAACCCAACTCGGCGTTACCGATACTGCCCATATAGCCGACATCCGCGGTGCTGGTCTGGCCGGCACGGCTCGACTTGCCGGTCTGCACATAGTAGTTAAGGCGATTGTCATCCAGCAGACTGCCACTGAGCCCCGTGTTGTAGCTGCTACCACTCTGCTTACTGTCAGAGAGGTTCAGGTTAGCGGTCACCGGTTGATGATCAAAAGCATTGAACGGCAGCGAGAGGGTGAAAGAGATGCTGCGGTCGTGCTCACCGTAATTACTTTGGCTGTCCTGCAGGAAAATGCCGTAATTGAGCTTGCCCCAACTGCTGTTGAAGCCGGTTTGCAGGGTACGGTCGCGGTTATCCGATCCCCAATAAGTCTGGTTGGTGAGTGAGGCATAGACCGATACCGGACCAAGATGCTGATTGACGGTCAGCTCCAGACGCTGGCGTTTGTTGTTGTACTGCGTGGTGTAATAGGTGTTCTGACGCGAATCCGCCCACGACGGCACGCCATTATTCACTTCACTGGTGTCAGTGTAGTCGTTGCGGTAGAGGCCGTTTTCGTAATTGGCGCGCTCAGCCACCATATCACTGAAATCGTAATAGCCCGAGGTGGAGTAGCGATAGCCCGCAATCTGCAACTCGGTGCCGAGGGTGTTCAGTGATTTTGAGTAGAGGAAGCGGAAGCTGGCACCCTGTTTTTCATCACCCATCGCTAATTGTGTTTTTGACCAGGCCGTATCAAAAGAAGCGGCACCAAACATCCCCAGGCTTTTGCCCATACCCAGCACCGCCGAGCTGTAATGTTCGGCTATCAGTACGCCACCATATGGCGTGATGTCATAAGGCAGACCGCATGACAGCGTGGCCTGAACAAACTGCGGATGATAGATAGTGGAACCATCCTGATAGCGGCCAAGGGTAAAGGCGTAGTCCCAAATTCCTTCACGCAGCATGTTAGTGACGGAAGAGAAGGGCACAGAAAAGTGCTGGCGTGAACCGTCTGCCTCATAAACCGTGACCTGTAAATCACCGCTCAGGGTGCTGGGATAAACATCATTCAGGGCAAAGGGCCCTGGCGCCACGCTTGCACTGTAAACCGTATAGCCGTTTTGCTGCACGTCAACGCGGGCGTTGGTGCGCGCGACGCCACGGATCACTGGCGCATACCCACGTAAGCTATCCGGCAGGATTTCAGCCACGCTGGAAAGCTGCGCCCCTCGGAACTGGAAGCTGTCGAACACGCTGTTGCTGGTGCTGCTTTGCCCAAACAGCAAACGGGATCGCCACGCGACGATATCGGTTTCAGCCCAGCTGGATATTGGTGTCCAGTGGCTCTGCTCACCGCTCTGTTTTTGCCAGGTGGAGGTGTTGCGCAGCCGCCAGCGGCCCAGGTTCAAACCACTGCGTGACGAGAGGTAATAATACTGGCTGTTACTCTGGCTGCCGTTGTCATGGAGACGGTTGTCGGAACCACTAAAGTTGTAATTCACAAAAGCAGCATTGATACCGTTGTCATACACCAGCGGTGAAATGGCACCCTTAGGCACCGGAATTAAAAAGACTTGTGGCACGGAGATATCGACACGCTGTACCGCCGCGTCATAAGTGACACTGGCACCCTTAAACGTGTTGGCTAAATCGACGCACTTTTCCGGCTGCTCAGGCGTCTGGAGATCGACGCCATAGGCGATTAATGCTGACGCTGACAGGCAAGGTGCGATGAGTTTATCCGCTGCGGGTTTACGGAACTCAACATCACGGTGATCAACGCGCTGGCCATTTAAATAAATATCGAAAGGGTAGTTACCGGGTAAAATATCATCCCCGGTGGCCAGTTCAGTGACGGTGGTGGCATCGCCGTGAATAAATGAGGTATTAAACGCCTCTTCCGCCGTCGCGGAAAAGGCTTGAAGTAATGCAATGGTGAGAAGGGATAGCTTAACTTTATGATTGTTATAGTTTTTCATTCATCATGATTTCGCGCTTTCATGCACCAAAAATAGAATTGCTGTGTGTCATTTTTCTTATAAGGCGCTTGGTTTTGCGGAACTGTTGCCGCCAAAATCGTTGATATAGTTTGCCTGCACGCGGGTGACTGATTCGGCACCGGCAGGTAAATGCACGGTCAGAGTGCCAAACGCATTGACCATATCCGCATTCACGTCCCACTGTTTTCCTGCTGCGTTTTTTACTTTCAGCACGGAAAAGGTGATATTCAACGGGCCTGGGTTTTCAATCACCAGACTGTTGTTTTGTTTATGCCACTTCAGATTATCAACCTGCTGTTCCAGCGTAGTGTTAAGGCTGGCTGGGCGATAAAATAGTTTCACCCTTGTGCGCACGGCGATTTGCAGCGTATTGGCTTCTTTAGGGGCCGGGGGAATTTCCTGCACGTTGACCCAAAACACCGATTCACGATCCTGTGGCAGACCTTGCCCGGCATAAATAAACCGCAGAATGGCCTCTTTATTTCCCGCCAGTTTGAGCACGGGGGGAATCACCTGAATAGGGATGTCTTTTGGCGTTTTGCTTGCATCACCGCGATCCAACCAGGTTTGCACCATGTAGGTGTCATTCTGATCGTTGCGGATGTCCAGTGAGGCGGATTTCGCATTACCGTTGTAGATAACACGACTTTCATCAACCTGAATACCTGCAGCGGCACTCGCGGAATAAGCCAACAGAACGGCTGCAAATAACTTTTTCATGGGTCTACTCACTGGACTTATGCCTTCCTTGGCGGTTTAAAATTTAAATTACTTGTATTCGATGGTGAAGCTGGTGCTGGCGTTGGCTTCGCCCGGTGTCACGCTTTGAGCGTAGGATTTGTAACGTGCTTTCAGATTAAAGGCCGCAGTCCCATTCGGGGTGGTGGTATTGGTACTTGAAGCGGTCACCCACGCCGTGTTGTCGTCAGCGGTCTGGTTGATTGGCAGAACTTTTTCGTTGTTGTCCAGAATTTCGATACCTACACCGCCAGCAGCACTGACGGCCAACAGGTTTGGATTACCGGCAACGGTTGGGCCATCAAAACGCAGGGTGTAGCTGCCGCTGTCGCAGTTTGACAGGTTGATGGTGAAGGCTTTTGACGCGGTGACATCGCCGATTTTGCTAAAGGCGTTAGTCGGGTATTTACCAATGAAAACTTCTTTGTTGGTGTCTGTAGAATTCACAGTACAGGTTGATTTCACAATGCTGCCGGTGAATTTAACCGTGCCGCTGGTCGCTTGCGCATTCATTGCGACTAAAACCAGTGCGGCAGACGCCAGAGGTAACAGAATCTTTTTCATCAGGTAATACTCCAAAAGTGGGAATTCAGTTGATTGTTGTTATCCCGATTCCGACTTGGTCGCACTTGTTCAACGCGCCGCCAGTCATTCGTGATAGTCATTAGGAATACTCTTAACTGCCGATGACTATAAATTTCTGGCCCTGAACGATTGATAGTTGTTAACACTTAATTTTAAAAAAACTATCGTTAGAAACATTTATGAGGGTGTTTACATTTGCGATAAGTAAAGTATTTTTGAACCTTTAAGCGGTTGGATGAATCTGAAAAAATTCAAAATGCTATTTATATCAATGCATTGACATAAAATAGCAGTTTTATCATGCAGAAAGATTAACGAATTCGCTGTAAACGCTTGATATCCAAAGTGAGCTCCATCAGCACGTCTTCCAGACGACGCGTCAGCGTGGTGCTGGCTTTGGAGAAGCTACAGGAGAGCGAGAAGTAACTGGATTGCGTGTGCGCTGGATCAAAATGCGTAATTTCTTTCAGGTTGAGCAGGGTTAAATCGACGGGATATTGACCGTAATTTTGCAGATTTAACACCATGCTTTTGAGCAGCATGCCTGGTTTAGTCAGCGTGGGTAGTGCACCTGAACAGATCAACTGTACGCCTTTAGGCGAAAGGTCTTTGACTGCCATACGGTGAACATATCCATCGCGAAAACGGCCTTCGCAAATAAAACCAAAATGCTCTGGGATCACCACGCGGACACTGCTGCGGCGTTGGGTGATAACAATTTCGGTTGGAAACGCAAATGTCAGCTGATGAAATGCTGGGGAGTGCGCAATCAGTGCTGAAGTAAATTCAATTTTCTCTGAGCTGCCCTTAATCACCATGGAAAAGCGGCTGTCGAGCGCAATATCATCAAGTTCAGCAACGATTTGAAAACCACTTAAATCAAGCTCGGTGAAATTACTGCTGAGTATTTTATCACCATGGTAAAACTCAACACTGCCATTGCGTTTTTTCGCCTCGCGCAGCATCGCTAGTATTTCAAAACGATCGGTTTTGGTGACTTCCTTGAAACCTGTATTGTCCATAAACACATCAATCCTTAACGAACGACAATGACTAACCTGACCAAAAGGCAGGTTAACCGTCTACTTTGAAGTTTTTTATTGGAATTTTTGTCTGACTTTCCAGCTAAAGAAAGAACGCAGACGGACTCGCAGAGATGAATGAAAAAACAATAGAAAACACACCGAAAATTAAATGATCGGTAGCCATAGTTTTGTCAATCAATTCCATGTGGAAATGGTCGATATATCGTCGCTCTGTGAGGCTTCTTTTTTAAAATGCCTGTGGAATGTCAATGATGTCAATTGGAAATGTAAAGGTATTGTATTGTACCTACTAATATTAGTAGGTGGTCATAGTCTTTTTTACATCAGTTTTTGATATCAATCAGTATGGGAAGAGGTGTGTCAGGCCGCATTGTGATTGGGTTTGTACCTCATTTGTTTAGTATGAATCTTTATCACTTCTTACATTTCCAATTGTTTTCTCTGTTACAGGTAGCACTTTTTGTTAAACCACTTTTTGCTGCGTTAGCGTTAGAATCCAGAAAATTTAATTAAATGGACTTTGTCATGGGGAAGAAAATTTATATTCCTGTGTTGGCTATATCATGCCTGGGATTTGCCTTCGCCAGTTACAGCAACTGGGATAAAAGTAATCAAATACAACAAGACAGATTGACCTGCCCTTTGATCAAACCAGAACAAATCGTGAGTAGCGTTGAGCGTGATTTGCTAAATAAACCAGCGAATGCGTTTTTCCATAAAAGTCGGATCACAATCGGCGCATTGAATATTGACAGGGAAAGTATTCAACTTGATCAGGGCACTCACTACACCGTATTTTTCACCCTCACCGGAAGAATGATCAGAAAGTTTGTGGCCTCAGTAAGATGTTCAGATTTAAACGATATCTCATACAGTGAATTATAACGATTAGATACGTTGTTACTCGTTCAAGGTCGATGGTTTCGTTATGTGTTTTTTTGATTTTTGCCATTCTCATTTTCGACAAGATAGTATTATTAATACCGAGTTACATTATTACCTCAATCATGTGGTTATCCTTTTTCAGTCCGATGTTTATATCGTCACTCCGCCTGAAAAGGGTAAGTTAAAGAATACGCTGCTCATCGCTAAAGAGCAGCATTGGCGGAGGTTGGGATACGTCTGGATGGACGAAATTGTAAATCTATTCAGGGTGTTAAGCTTTACTCCGCGGAGTAAGTCCGCAGCGCTCGCTCAAAAACGTAGCTTCAAAATGATAAATGATGAGGGTACGGTTTGTGACTATCATTTACCTAAGTTAGGTGCGTTGGTGGAGAAAACGCTGATCACCAATAACACTGTGCTGACATGCAACTATAAAGGCAGCCAAATAACCCACGCGTCTGGTTATTGGCTTAATGCCAGTCACCAGGGAGATATTGAATATGGCTTACGGCGTTTTGGGCAAAGCATCAGGAAGCTTGGCAATCCTCTTAAGTATCTCTCTGAAAAGAAAAACAGTGTTGAGAATTCTGCTGATTTAGATTTCACGCTTCTGGCGGCGATGATTAATCTACATTATTCATTTAATCAGATGAACGGTTTCCAGCGAGTACTGAAGTCCGATTCTGACCATTATCTCGCCAGGCATACGCATGTACTCAATCTGGCAGCCAATCTGCTATAAAAGCGCGATAAATCTCGCCGCAACGAAATGAAAATTTATCCAGGTGCGCATAAATGCGCACCCTACGGAAATCCGTATCCACTCTCGTAGGGGCGCCATTCATGGCGACCAAAATGCGTTTAAGTGACCAGCATTCCCCAATATTCTCGTAGGGGCGTCATTTATGGCGACCAAAAAGCGCTTAAGTGACCAGCATTGCCCCAAAGACCGCACCCTACAAATTCAAGCAGTGATTGTTGCTGCAATAAATCAAATTGCGTCTGATCCAACAGGCTGATTTCCCCCACCACCCTACATCCTCAGAAAAGTAACCACCCTGTTACAGTCCGGCACCAAAATGCCGATAACGACTCCAGAATCATTCCAATTTTTACGCTCTATTTTTTCTGTTTCTGGGGTGTCTATGCGCTTCAATTATGACTTGTTACCAGGTGAGCAACTGACCTTCGAAGAGATTGCGTTGCGCTATGCGCAGCAGCATCCTGATGAGAAAGAACTCACCGCACGCGGGTTGCTGAGCCCGTCGACCAGCTTTCGCAATTTAATTATCCGCGCGGTGTTCGCGCAGGAGGAGATCAACAGCCCGCTGGAGGATCTGCTGTTCGTCTCGGAAGATAACGAACGCAAAAACTATCTGCGCCGTTTTGAGCACTATTTAAAGACGCAGCAGGCTTTCCTCTATTTCCGTCGCAACGATGAAATAAAGAAAGAAGGGCGCTGGAAAGTGGTGGGGGAAACGCAAGTTTACGCCATGCTCGATCCTAACTCAGCAGAAGCGCAGAACCTGCTCTCCAGCCGGGGTTTTAAGCTGGTGCTGATGCGTCAAACGGAAGAGGAGGAGTATTGGCAGCTGTTTGATCCCCATGCGCATCCCTGTTTCCCGCTGTCGCGCAAGATTCAGTTCCTGGTGGTGTTGAGCACGCCGCAGCATAAAGTGCCGACAGCAGTGATGCCGGGTACGGAAGTGGGTCGGCGTGTGAAAGCCAAAGTGTTCCAGCGCGCCAGCCAGGCGGAGTTCAGTTCAGCGGTCAAAGCGCGCTATGGTGCCTGCATCATTACCGGAACGCAGCTCACCGAACGCCACAGCTGGCCATGGGTGGAAGCTTGCTATATCGATACCCAAGAAAATGAAGAGGGTTTTCTGGCGGATAACAGTGTCGATAACGGCCTGTTCCTGCGCAGTGATTTACAGCGCTTGTTTATCAACAAAATGATAAGCATCGACGCAGAAACCGGGCAGGTGGTATTTAATCCGGCGCTGGAAACTGAAGCATCGATTAGCGATTTCTATCAGACACTTGAGGGCAAAACCTGTGCACTGTGGGACGCGGTGCCGCCTGGCACGCGGCAACGGCTGCGTAATCTGCGCTAGACATCGGGCTAATGGCGGTGCATTGCGCCGCCATCCATAACAAATTTGAAATAACCTCGCTTTTTCCCGCCTATTCTGCCAATCGAAACCCCTACAGAATTGGATAATCATGCCGATAACTTTATTAACGCAGGGTAGTCATCGTGAACGATCTCTATACGCCCGAAGGCGTGATGGATAAACATTCGCTCTGGCAGCGCTACGTTCCTCTGGTGCGACATGAAGCGTTGCGCTTGCAGGTACGTCTGCCAGCCAGCGTTGAGCTTGACGATCTGCTGCAGGCTGGTGGCATTGGTTTATTGAATGCCGTGGAGCGCTACGACGCGCTACAAGGCACCGCCTTTACCACCTATGCCGTGCAGCGTATCCGGGGCGCAATGCTGGATGAACTGCGCAGCCGCGACTGGGCACCTCGTAGCGTACGTCGTAATGCGCGCGAAGTGGCTGGTGCTATGCATCAAGTAGAACAAGCGTTGGGGCGCTCGGCTACTGAGCAGGAAGTGGCTGAACAGTTGAATGTTTCGCTGGAGGAGTATCGGCAGATCTTGCTCGATACCAACAACAGCCAACTTTTCTCCTACGACGAGTATCGGGAAGAACACGGTGACAGTGCGGAGCTGGTGACGGAAGGGCATGAAGAAGCCAACCCGCTTCATCAGTTAATGGAAGGAAACTTGCGTGACCGCGTAATTGAAGCGATCGAGGCGTTGCCCGAGCGTGAAAAATTAGTGCTCACACTGTACTACCAGGAAGAACTGAACCTGAAAGAGATTGGCGCAGTGCTGGAAGTCGGGGAATCCCGCGTCAGCCAGCTGCACAGTCAGGCGATCAAACGCCTGCGTGCCCGATTAGCGGGGGCGCGCTGACAGACTCAGTTCCTGGGATCAAAAATAAAAATACCGGGGACTCAGCAATGGGAGCCAAAGCCAAAGCCAGACCTTTAAGTCGTTATCTTAAAGACTACAAACACAGCCAAAGCAATTGTTCACATTGTGGCAAGGTTTTAGACCGCATGGCGTTAGTATTCCGCGGCCAGATCATCAATAAAGAGGCCATCGCACGCATGGACCAGATGATTGACGATCAGGTGTGGATGAAACTCCAGCCGGAATTGACCGCGTTGTGCCGTTTTTGCAGCGATATTTTTTGTAATACCCATCCGAATTACTTCGACATTATGGCGTTCAAGCAATATCTGTTTGAACAGACCGAAATGAGTCACAGCACCATACGTGAGTATGTGGTACGCCTGCGTCGTCTTGATGACATGCTGAAAGCGAAAAATTTCCCGGCCGACAGATTACGGGGCATCAGCTGGCATGAGTGTCTGGAAAACGACTTACCTGATGCCGGTAACAATAACTACCGCATCGCGCTGCGCAAATATGACCAGTTTTTAGGCTGGCAGCAGGGCTGATTGTGATCCTGCCCTTGTTGTTGCTGAGCATAGCGGCAACAAGGGCCGCGCTCGCAGATTTCCGGGTGCGACTTTTCTCATCTTCTGCAACACTATATGGATAATTGCACATTGCCCGAATGGAGGCTGCATTGTCCTTACACCTGTTGCACCAGTTCCCTCGTCTTGAATTACTCGGTGCGCCTACGCCGCTTGAGCATTTGCCACGGCTTTCTGACTACCTCGGTCGCGATATCTTTATCAAGCGTGATGATTTCACGTCGGTAGCTTTGGGTGGCAACAAACTGCGTAAGCTCGAATTCCTCGCTGCCGATGCGTTGCGTGAAGGGGCCGACGTGTTGCTGACCGCAGGTGCGATTCAATCCAACCATGTGCGACAGACCGCAGCGGTGGCCGCTCGTCTCGGCTTAAAGTGTGTCGCACTGCTGGAAAATCCTATTGGCACGGCCAGTGAAAACTACCTTTCTAACGGCAACCGCCTGCTGCTCGACCTGATGGACGTCGAGGTGGTGATGGTGGAGTCGCTGTACAATCCCACTGAACAACTGACTGAACAGGCGGAGCGTCTGGAAGCGCAGGGCTTCCGTCCGTATGTGGTACCCGTTGGCGGCTCAAATGCCTTGGGTGCGCTAGGTTATGTGGAGTGCGCACAAGAGATCGCCCATCAGAGCGAAGGCGTGGTGGATTTTGCCGCCGTGGTCGTTGCGTCCGGGAGTGCAGGCACCCACGCCGGTCTGGCGGTGGGCCTTGAGCATCTGTTGCCAGAAACCGAGTTAGTGGGTGTGACCGTCTCGCGTAAAGTTGAAGCACAACTGCCGGTGGTAGAACGCATTCGCACGGCACTGGCAGAGCAGCTTGAAGTGCAGGTGCACGCGCCGATCACTTTGTGGGATGACTATTTCGCCCCGCGTTACGGTGAACCGAACGAAGAGGGTATGGAAGCGGTGAAGCTACTGGCGCGTCTGGAGGGCATCATGCTGGATCCGGTCTACACCGGCAAAGCGATGGCGGGATTGATCGATGGTATTGCGCAGAACCGCTTCCGTCGCGAAGGGCCACTGTTATTTGTGCATACCGGTGGATCGCCGGCGTTATTTGCTTATCATCCTTCGGTCTGAGACAGCAGCAAAAAAAAGTTTATAATCCGGCGGTTATTACATAAACGGTCGCCATAAATGGCAACCCTACGAGGAGTCAATATCATTTTCGTAGGGGAGCATTGATGCGCACCAAGAGATACACAACAACACATCACAAAAAATGGGGTCAACATGACTTTCTCTCCAATTCGTCGCCAACTGGTGATGGGCATGATGGCGGTCGCGCTGGTCGCGGGCGTGAACACCAAATCCTTCGCAGCGGAAGATCTGCTGGCGCAGGTGAAAAGCAAAGGCGAGCTGCGCGTAGGTCTGGAAGGGACCTATCCACCGTTCAGCTTCCAGGATGAAAGCGGCAAACTCACCGGTTTTGAAGTGGAGTTCGCCCAAGAGCTGGCTAAGCATCTTGGCGTGAAAGCCGACCTCAAGCCGACCAAATGGGATGGCATGTTAGCCGCGCTGGACTCAAAACGCATCGACGTGGTGATCAACCAGGTGACGATTTCACCTGAGCGTAAGAAGAAGTATGACTTCTCTACCCCGTACACCATCTCTGGCGTGCAGGCGCTGACCATGAAGAAAAACGCCGGCAGCATCACCAAGCCGGAAGACCTGTCCGGCAAGAAAGTCGGTGTCGGCCTGGGCTCTAACTACGAACAGTGGCTGCGCGATAACGTCAAAGGCGTGGACATCCGTACCTATGATGATGACCCAACCAAATATCAGGATCTGCGTTCTGGCCGTGTTGATGCCATCCTGGTTGACCGCTTAGCGGCCCTGGATCTGGTGAAGAAAACGGGCGACACCATGGCGGTCGCGGGCCCGGCGTTCTCTCGTCTGGAATCGGGCGTTGCCCTGCGTAAAGGCAATGATGATTTGCTGAAAGCCATTGATGCGGCAATTGCCGACATGCAAAAAGATGGCTCGCTGAGCAAACTCTCTGAGAAATGGTTCGGCGCGGACGTCACTAAATAATGCAGGAAAGCCTACAACTGGTGCTGGATTCAGCACCATTTTTACTTAAGGGCGCGTTGTTCACACTGCAGCTGAGTATCGGCGGGATGTTCTTTGGCCTGGTACTCGGCTTTGTGCTGGCACTGATGCGTTTGTCACACTTCTGGCCGATAAACTGGCTGGCGCGCATCTACGTGTCGATTTTCCGTGGCACACCGCTTATCGCTCAGCTGTTTATGATCTATTACGGCCTACCACAGTTTGGTATCGAGCTTGATCCGATTCCGTCTGCGATGATCGGCCTGTCGCTTAACACCGCAGCCTACGCCTCAGAATCATTGCGTGGCGCGATTGCTGCCATTGAGCGCGGGCAGTGGGAAGCCGCAGCCAGTATCGGCATGACGCCGTGGCAAACTTTACGCCGCGTGATCCTGCCACAAGCTGCGCGCACTGCGTTACCTCCACTTGGCAACAGCTTTATTAGCCTGGTGAAAGACACCTCACTGGCGGCCACCATTCAGGTGCCAGAGCTGTTCCGTCAGGCGCAGTTAATCACCTCACGCACGCTGGAAGTGTTCACCATGTATCTGGCCGCTTCACTGATCTACTGGGTGATGGCGACCGTGCTGTCGGCGCTGCAAAACCGCCTGGAAGCGCATGTGAATCGACAGGATCGGGAGGCGAAATGAGTGCGATTGAAGTACGCCAGCTAGTGAAGCAGTTCCACGGACAGACCGTGCTGCATGGCATCGATCTTGATGTGGCACCCGGTGAAGTGGTGGCGATTATCGGTCCGAGCGGATCGGGTAAAACTACCTTACTGCGCAGTATCAATCTGCTGGAAGTGCCCGAAAGTGGTCGTGTCACGGTAGGCGATATCACCATCGACGCCAGCCTCGGACTCAACAAGCAGAAAGAGCAGGTGCGCCGCTTGCGTCAGCAGGTGGGATTCGTGTTCCAGAACTTCAATTTGTTCCCACATCGCTCGGTGCTGGAGAACATTATTGAAGGTCCGGTGATCGTCAAAGGTGAGCCGAAAGCGGAAGCGATCTCACGCGCACGTAGCTTGCTGGAGAAAGTCGGGTTGCACGGTAAAGAAGAGAGTTTCCCACGCCGTCTTTCCGGTGGACAGCAACAGCGCGTGGCGATTGCGCGTGCCCTGGCGATGCGTCCGCAGGTGATTCTGTTTGATGAACCGACGTCGGCACTGGACCCTGAGCTGGTGGGGGAGGTGCTCAACACCATCCGTGCGCTGGCAGAGGAGAAGCGCACCATGGTGATCGTTACGCATGAGATGAGCTTTGCGCGCGATGTGGCTGACCGCGCCATCTTTATGGATCAGGGCCGCATTGTCGAACAGGGGCCAGCAAAAGAACTGTTTAGCAACCCGCAGCAGGCACGTACCCGGCAATTTCTCGACAAGTTTCTTAATCAATAGTCTCAAGCGCCGTCTGGATCGGATGGCGCTTCCTTTCTGCGTTAATTCATTACCCGCTCTCAGTTTCTTCTGAAAATATTTACGCTTCGATTAAATAACCCACTGAATTCAGGTGTTTTATCCTGACTAAAATTCCTGTAGCAACAGGATATATGAATTTTAAGAGCCGCCCGATTGAGACAACTTTGTAAATATAAATAATTCTTTACAAATTCATGGCGCAATCAGGATAAAACAATGAGTAATGCCAGAAACGAGGTCCTCTGGATCAACACGCTAAAAGGTGCCTGTATCTTGCTGGTGGTGTTGCACCACTCGATCATCACCACCTTCGCTCCTTCGATACATCATCTCACCGCCGGTGTGGTGCCCGCGCACTGGTGGGTGACCTTTAACACCTACCTCTCACCGCTGCGTATGCCCGCGTTTTTCTTTGTGTCGGGACTACTGGCGGCGAGTTCGATAGTTAAGAAGAGCTGGAAAGAGGTGTTTACTAAGAAGTTCAGTAACATCGTCTATCTCTATTTGCTGTGGGGAGTGATTCAGTGGGTAAGTATTCATTACATTTCTACTCACCTTGGGGAAAAGCTCTCCAGTGCGAAGAATGCTGCTTATGCCGATACACCGTTTGAGTTCATTAAGCTGCTGTTCACCGCAATGACCAGCCTGTGGTATCTCTACGCGCTGGCCGGGTTCTTCCTGTTCACTAAGTTGTTCCATCGCCAGAAAATCGCGCTGGTGCTGCTGGCGATTTTGGCCAACTACGCGGCGCAGTTCAGCCTGATCCCCGGTTGGGGGCCAACCAGCGTGGCTCAAAACTATCTCTACTTCCTGCTTGGCGTGTTCTTTAGCCAGTCGTTGATTGAGATCAGTCAGCTCAAGCGCCAGCACTGGCTGCTGTTGGCGGCTATCGCGCTGATTGGCGTCGCGCACCATGTGGGCGGTATCTATAAAAATCCCTTCTACAGTTTGCTGACTATCGTGTTTGGCATTGTGGTATGCCGCTTCCTGAATGAGCGCCTCAATATGGCGTGGCTGAACTGGATTGGCCGCAACACGCTGCAGATTTATGTGCTGCATCGCATCTTTATTGAACTGCTGGGTCTGAGCGCGATTGCGTTGGCGCTGCACTACGGATGGTTTGGCAATGCGGTGTTCAGCTGGGCGTGGGCGATTCTGATGCCGGTGACAGGAGTTGCTGTCTGTGTGGCGGTTTCGTTACTGGTGTGGTCAGTGCTGAATCGTGGTCCGGGGCGCATGTTGTTCCTGTATCCGCGCTTGCTGCGCAAACCGGCACTGGAGCCGAAGTCTGCACCGTTGCCGTAAGGCGTAGGTGGGCGCCATCTGGGCTAATGTTGGTGTTTGGTCGCCATAAATGGCGACCCTACAAGGATCATGCATGTTTTTCGTAGGGTGCGCATTCATGCGCACTCAGCTACGCACCAAAATAATTATTCGATCCGCATTAAATCAGTGAAATTAAACTATTCCCCCTAAATATAAATATTCCCTTAGCACATCATGAATATTTTCGCTTATCCATTTGGCACATTTAATAATTATCTGAATGGGATTTGATTATTATTTGGATGTCGGAATGATGGATTGTTCTTAAATTCCCGCAGCGCTTTCGCTCTATACCTTCCTGCTTTCATTACGCTTAACGACTCAATTTAAGGCAAATATTCTTAGCTTGCTAAATATTTGATTAATGTTTGGAACTGTAAAGTATTGTTATATCAGGACCACAAAAAAACTTTTAGGACTTTCGCTAGAGTCATCCCCGTCACGCATGTTTAATAATCGTTGAATAACCAGAAATGCTTCAATGCTTATTTCCTCATACTTCTCCTTAAAGACCTACACAGCAGCGGGAGTTAATCATATGAATAACGCCAGGAAAGAAGATATTGCATGGGTCAATACCCTCAAGGGGGCCTGCATATTGCTGGTGGTGTTGTATCACACCGTATTACCCGGATTTGAAGGAACGGTGAAATATTTGACGGCCGGTTGGATCCCGGCAGAAATATGGGTGCAGTTTAATACCGTTTTATCTCCACTGCGTATGCCAGCCTTCTTCTTTGTTTCTGGCCTGTTGGCAACCAACGGGATTCTTAATCGCCCGTGGAAGCAGGTGTTTACCAGTCGTATTACCAATCTGTTCTATCTGTACATTTTGTGGGGCTTTATTCAATGGTGGTCTATCGTGGGCATCTCCACGGAAATCACCGGGCAACGTATCTCGCATAACCTTAATGCGGCTTACGCGGGCTCACTGTTTGAGTTCCTCAAGCTGACGTTTATGGCAATGAGTACCTCATGGTATCTGTATGGGCTAGCGCTGTACTTCCTGTGCGCGAAGATCTTTCACAAACAGAAAGTGGCTTTGCTGGTGGTGGCGGTGGTGTTCAACTATCTGGCGGTGGAGAAGATCATTCCGTACTGGGGACCACAGAGTGTGGCGCAGTATTTCCTGTTCTTCTTACTGGGGGCATTCTGGAGCCCACTGATGCTGCGGATGAGTGAATGGCGCCGTGAGAACATTGTGTCATGGGCTTTGCTGGCGGCGGTCTCGGGGATTCACATCATCTTTGGTCTGGATAAGAGCTTATTCCTGTGCGTCATCGCGGTGCTGGCGAGCGTGGCGGCCTGCCGCTGGCTCAATGTGCACTTCAAAATGACCTACTTCAACTGGATTGGGCGTAACACCTTACAGATATACGTTATCCATCGTATTTTCATTGAGTATTTTGGCATGTCAGCGATCCTGTTCGCTCAGCGCCATCACTTGTTTGAGCATGCGTGGTTCTCGGTGCTGTGGGCGTGCTTCTATCCGATTGCGATTGTGGGAATTTGCTCGCTGTGTTCCGTGGCGGTGTGGTCCCTCACTAACCGTGGGTTGGGGCAGTCGCTGTTTGTGTTCCCGACTCTGATTGGGATGAAGCGCGGTAAGACTGCGGCGTAATCAACATAAAGCGCGATAAATCGCGCCGCTACAACATACATCTGTAGCGGCGCGATTCATCGCGCGACCTGGTAATTTCTCGGAGACGATGCTATCAACCGATGGTCATCAAACTCGCATTCCCGCCCGCCGCTGCAGTGTTCACGCTCAATGAACGCTCAATCAACAGACGCTCCAGCAGCAGATTGGTTTCACCGCGCGCAAAGCCTTGCACTGACACAATCGCACCGTCACGCGCCGCCACCTGTTCGCACAGATGACGCAGCTGATCGGCATCGCCGTGATAGATCACTGCATCAAACTCAGCCGCTAACGCCTCTTTCACCAACACGACATGTGCCTGTACCGCTGCGGGGAGTTTTGCCCGCAACGCACGATGCAACTCATCGTCCTGCCACAGCGCCTTACTGCCTACGCTGGTCACTGCCGCCAACTGCGTCAGTGCGTCCTGCTCGTTGTCCGCCAGGCACAGCACATGCTCACGCGGCAACAGGGTGAAGGTATTGCGTTCACCCGTTGGGCCTGGTAACACGCGCACGGTACCGGCCTGCGCCAGTTCGTCATAACGCTGACACAGTGCCAGCAGTTCTGGCTTATCTTGCGCCCATGCCAACAATGCCTGGTGCGCACTCATCAATTCAGCACGTACGCTGCTGTCTGCTGGGCGCTCCGCATCCTGACGGTTGAAGGTTTTCAGCAGTGCACTGTCTGGACGATTCGCCAGTAAGCGATACAGATAGAGTGGACCGCCGGCTTTCGGACCGGTACCTGATAAGCCTTCACCGCCGAACGGCTGCACACCGACCACCGCACCGACCATGTTGCGGTTGACGTACAGGTTACCGACCTTTGCACCGGCGGTGACCTGCGCGATGGTTTCATCGATGCGCGTATGCACGCCCAGCGTCAGGCCGTAACCGGACGCGTTAATCTGATCGATCAGCTGTGGCAGGCTGTTTCGCGTAAAGCGCACCACGTGCAGCACCGGACCAAACACTTCTTTATCCAGATCGCTCACCTGATCCAGCTCAATTAACGTTGGCTTGATAAAGGTGCCGCTGTTCCACTCTTTACTGTCTTGCGGATTTTCCTGCGCTGCCTGATACACCGTGAAGCCTTTGTTGCGCATTGCCTGGATGTGACGCTCAATATTGCCTTTGGCTTCGGCATCAATCACCGGACCGATATCGGTTGAGAGGCGCTCCGGGTTACCCATGCGGCACTCGGCCATCGCACCGCGCAGCATTTTCAGGGTGTGTTCCGCGACATCATCCTGCACGCACAGCAGGCGCAGTGCCGAACAGCGCTGACCAGCACTGTCAAACGCGGAGGCCACGATATCCACCACCACCTGTTCAGTCAGTGCTGACGAATCGACGATCATCGCATTCATGCCACCGGTTTCGGCGATAAGCGGAGTAGGACGACCTTGTGGATCGAGACGACCGGCAAGGTTGCGTTGCAGCAGAGTAGCGACAGCGGTAGAACCGGTGAACATCACACCACGGACACGCTCGTCGCCGGTTAGCTGTGCACCAACGGTCTCGCCCTGGCCTGGCAACAGTTGCAGCACGCCAGCCGGGACGCCGGCATCCAGCATGATCTGCACCGCTTGCGCAGCAATCAACGGCGTTTGCTCGGCAGGTTTCGCCAGCACGCTGTTACCCGCTGCCAGTGCGGCGGCAATTTGACCGGTGAAGATCGCCAGTGGGAAGTTCCACGGGCTGATGCAGACTACCGGACCCAATGGACGATGGGTTTCGTTATCAAAATCGTCACGCACCATGCCCGCGTAGTAGTAGAGGAAATCTACCGCTTCACGCACTTCGGCAATCGCATTGTTATAGGTTTTACCCGCTTCACGCACCAGCAGACCAATCAACTGCTGCAACTGGCCTTCCATTGCTTGCGCTGCACGTTCCAGGATGGCAGCACGCTCTTGCGGTGGGGTCGCAAACCAGATCGGACCGGCATTGACTGCCGCATCCAGCGCTTCTGACACTTCTGCTTCGGTGGCGTCACGTACGCTGCCCACCACATCGCCAGGGGCTGACGGGTTGAGCACCGGGCGGCTAATGCCTTCACCGAGGTCAGCCTCAACCAAAGGTTGTGCGATCCACGGCTGGCTGGCGCTGTTCAGCAAGGCGCTGGAGAGCGATGCCAGACGATGTTCGTTGGCCATGTCGAGGCCCGCCGAGTTAGCACGATTCTCACCATAGAGATCGCGCGGCAA
>NZ_BBOC01000082.1:0-24513 GCF_001485335.1 Type-D symbiont of Plautia stali
ATACTCATAACATCATCAACGCGGATGCGCTGGCGCAGATGAAACAGGACAGTTTCCTGGTTAATCTCGGACGCGGTGGGTTGATAGAGAAACAGGCATTTCTGGCGGCGCTGGAGAGCAAAAAATTAGCTGGGGCCGGGGTGGATGTGTTCTGGCAGGAGCCACCCGATCCGCAGGATCCGGTGTTCCGCTATAACGTGATCGCCACCCCGCACATTGGCGGCGTGACAGACATTTCTCTCGCCGGCAACATCAAAGGGATCTGCGATAACCTGCGCCGTTTGCGCGATGGCGACGCGGTGATCGATCGTAAAGCCTGATCTCAAGGCAGGCGCAGTGGGATATTCTGTTGCGCCAGCCAGTTTTTCAGCGCCGCTTCTGGTGCGCTGTCACTCACCAGCAAATCAAATCGGCGCAGCTCACCAATACGGGCGGGCAGCACTTTGCCAAATTTACTGCTATCGGCCACCAACACACGGGTGCGCGCCCGTAACATGGCGTGATGCTTCATGGCTAATTCATTGATGTTATAGCAGGTTGCGCCCTGTTCCTGATCGATGCCCGCTGCCGAGATAAAGGCCAGCGTGGGGCAGAGATCGTCGAGGATCGAATGGGCACCGATCGGCGTGAACAGCGCGTTATCCGCATGAAACTCCCCACCGCTCAGGATCACATTACAGGCCGGTTTCTCTTTCAGCGCGAGAAAGGTATTCATGGCGCAGCAAATCGCGGTGAAGGGCAAGGTGTCCGGAATGGCATCCACGATGTAAGGCAACGTGGTGCCGCAGTCAAAAAACACCGTATCGTTTTCGCTGATCAAACTTGCCGCCGCCTGCGCCAGACGTTGTTTACGTGCGGCGTTTTGGCTGTGTTGGTCGGAGATAAAATAGTGTCCGGCGTGGCTTTTCGGATCGCTGACAATATACCCACCCAACAGCACAACCGCCGAAGCGGGTTCCGTCAGATCGCGGCGAATCGTCATCTCTGATACACCCAACAATTGAGCCGCATCTTTCAGGTGTAGCTTGTCGGTACGCTTCAGCGCCTGTGCCAGCTTGTGAATTCGTTCGTCGCGCCGGGTTTCCATGATGATCTCTGTTGATTGAGTAGGCTGAGGTCGAGGATGCTGAAGGTGAAATCACGATAAATGATAAAAAATTTAATGATTTGCGACACCTGTAGCACAACGATTTTCAATATTACCTGTAATAGGATCGGCCCGCAAACCCCTCTCTCCAGTCCGCGATGGCCGTTTCGCTTAACGCTATCTCTGCAACACGATGATGTTACATTGTTAGAATAATAACACTCTCGCTCAGTAATCTGTGGCGTTATATCGGTTTTGTCGATGATGTTGAGGTGTGAATTTTGTCACATTACAACCTTAATTTAACTGTTATTGTTAATTTAATAACATTATAAGGTTAAAAATTCACCGGGGAGTTAACAATGGATATCGCGGTTATTGGGTCAAATATGGTGGACCTTATTACCTACACCAATCAGCTACCGAAGGCTGGGGAGACGCTGGAAGCACCCGATTTCGCTATCGGCTGTGGAGGGAAGGGGGCAAATCAGGCGGTGGCAGCAGCCAAAATGGGCGGTCGCGTGATGATGGTGAGCAAAGTGGGGGACGATCTGTTTGCGCCTAACACCGTGGCGAACCTTAAACAGCAGGGGGTGGATACCCAATATGTGACCACCGCAGCGGGTACGTCCAGCGGCGTGGCGCCCATCTTCGTTGACGATCAATCACAGAATCGCATTTTGATTATCAAGGGTGCCAATCAGCTGCTCAAACCAGCAGACATTGATGAGGCCGCTGAGGCGCTGAAAGCCTGCAAGCTGATCATCCTGCAGTTAGAAATCCCGCTGGAAACCGTCTATTACGCCATCGATTTTGCGCGTCAGCACGATATCAAAGTGATCCTTAACCCGGCACCGGCGGTGGCGAATCTCGATATCGACTATGCCTGCAAGTGCGATTTTTTTATGCCCAATGAAACCGAACTGGAGATCCTCACGGGCATGCCGGTGGGCACGGATGACGAGGTGAAACGGGCAGGGCAGACGCTGCTTAAGCGCGGTCTGAAAAACCTGATTATTACCCTCGGAGGGCGCGGTTCGCTATGGATGGCGGGTGACACTATGCACCATGTGACCCCCACGCCAGTGAAGGCTGTGGACACCAGCGGTGCGGGTGATGCTTTCATCGGCTGCTTCGCGCATGCCCTGGTGAAAAACGGTGATATCGCGGCGGCGATGGCGCAAGCCTCGGCCTACGCCGCTTGCAGCGTGACCGGTCGCGGTACGCAGCGTTCCTATCCTGACGCGGAAACCTTCCAGCGTTTTCTCAACGTACACTGAGGTCGAGCTATGCAACCGAACATTGTTCAGCAACCTGACGGCTATCTGAATAAGACGCCGCTGTTTCAGTTCATTTTGCTCTCGTGCCTGTTCCCGTTGTGGGGCTGTGCTGCGAGCCTGAACGACATCCTGATCACCCAGTTCAAAAGCGTGTTCGCGTTGAGCGACTTTGCCAGCGCACTGGTGCAGAGTGCGTTTTACGGCGGCTATTTTCTGATTGCGATCCCGGCTTCTTTGGTGATCCGCAAAGCCACTTACAAGCTGGCGATCCTGATGGGCCTGGTGCTTTACATTGTGGGTTGCGTGCTGTTTTATCCCGCCTCGCACATGGCCACTTACACCATGTTCCTTGCGGCGATTTTCGCCATCGCCATTGGCTTAAGCTTCCTTGAAACCGCAGCCAATACTTATAGCTCGATGATTGGGCATCGCGATCACGCCACGCTGCGTCTCAATATCAGCCAGACGTTCTATCCGATTGGCGCACTGATGGGCATCGTGTTGGGCAAATATTTGGTGTTCCAGGACGGTGAAAGTCTGCATGCACAAATGGTGGGCATGAACGCGGAGCAGGCGCATGCTTTCCGCCTCAGCATGCTGGAACACACGCTGGAGCCCTACAAATATCTGGTGATGGTGTTAGTGGTGGTCATGTTGCTGTTCCTGTTCACTCGCTACCCCCGCTGCAAACCTCAGTCGAGCGAAAAATCGCTGCCTTCGCTGGGTGAGACCTTCCGCTATCTGGCGGGTAATCGTCACTTCAAGCGCGGTATCGTCGCGCAGTTCCTGTATGTCGGGATGCAGGTGGCCGTCTGGTCCTTTACCATTCGTCTGGCCTTGACGCTGGGGGCGACCAACGAACGTCACGCCTCTAACTTTATGATTTATAGCTTTATCTGCTTCTTCATCGGTAAGTTTGTCGCTAACTTCCTGATGACGCGCTTCCGTGCAGAGAAAGTGCTGATTGCCTACTCAGTTCTTGGCGTCATTACCCTCGCGTGGGTGATGTTTGTTCCCAACTTTACTGCGGTGTACGCGGCGGTATTCGTGAGCGTGCTGTTCGGGCCGTGCTGGGCCACCATCTATGCCGGCACGCTGGCCACGGTGGATAACAAGTACACGGAAGTCGCGGGTGCTTTCATCGTGATGTCGATTGTGGGTGCCGCCTTTATTCCGGCCATTCAGGGCTTTGTTTCCGATCATCTTGGATCGATGCAGTTGGCGTTCGGCGTTTCGCTGCTGTGCTTCGCGTGGGTCGGCTTTTATTTCTGGGGCGAACTGCGCCATAAAAACCAGGCGATTCAGGCAGGGCGTTTAGTGGAGGAGATGCCATGAAAACCCGTTTACCGCTGCGCCGGGAGCAGTTTCATGAAACGCCCAGCACGCTGCTGCACAATGCGACTTTCCACGTCGAGTTATTCCGCTATCCGGCGGGTGTTGAAGCGGTACGCATCAGCAACCTACGCGGTACGGTGATTGTGCTGCCGTTTTACGGGCAGATGGTGTGGGATGCCAGCTTTGATGGCCACTCGCTGACCATGGGGCACAGTTTCAAACAGCCGCTGCTCGGCAGCTCGATTATCGATACCTATGGCTGTTTTGCCTTTCATTCGGGTTTGCTGGCCAACGGTTGCCCGGCCCCGGAGGATGACCATCCGCTGCACGGTGAAATGGCCTGCGCCCGCATGGACAGCGCATGGATCGTGCTGGAGCAGGATCGTGTGTCGTTGGAAGGCGAAACTGAGTATGTGAAAGGTTTTAGCCATCACTACTTAGCCTCTCCGGCGGTGCGGTTGCATGCCGACACGCCGCGCCTGCAGATTGAAATGAACGTCACCAATCTGGCGGGTGCACCGATGCCGCTACAGTATATGTGTCATCTGAACAGCGCCTGGCTGGCAAATGGCCGCTTTAAGCAGTCGATCCCACAGGATGCCTTTCAGTTACGGACGTCGATTCCAGCCCATGTGAAGCCGACACCGCAGTGGAGCGCCTATACCGATCAACTGGCGCGCGATCCGCAAGCATTCCAGCAGTTGGATCAGCCGGAAATGTGCGATCCTGAGATTGTGTTCTTTGCCGATAATTTGCCGCAGTACGGCAACGAAGTGCAGTTTGAGTTGCATGCGCCGGAAGGCTTCGCACTGATGACCCGCTTCGATAGCCGCCAGTTCCCGCACGCCACGCGCTGGATGCTGTACAACCACGATCAGCAGGTCGCGGCCTATGTGCTGCCCTCCACCTGCCGACCGGAAGGATTTAAGGCGGCGCAGCGTGCCGGCACGCTGATTGAATTGGCTCCAGGTGAGAAGCGCCACTTTAGCGTGGAGACGGGAATTCTTTAATTTTTTTGACGGCGGGCGGCCTGAAGGCCCAGCGGTAACGCCGTCTGGGACCGCACAGGGGTGGACTGAACCCATAATGTTGGACTGTAAAACGACATAATGGGGATAAATCATGAAGCCCAAATATTCCACTCAATTCAAGTTAAAGGTCGTGCGTTACTTTCTCGACGGTCATGCCGGTCAGGGCGGGACAGCACAACCAGTTTAAAATTGGCCAGCGGCTGGGGTTTCTCGCCACGCTGCTGCTGTTCGCAACGTTGTTGATGGGACTGCATGGACTGCAAGTCAATATGCAGGCGCTGGAAAACAATCAAGACGTGATGGCACGTGAAGTCTTGATTGCTGACAGCATCGACACCGCGCGCAGTGCGCAGGTGCAGTTCAAGATACAAGTGCAGGAGTGGAAAAATACCCTGTTACGCGGCACGCAAGGGCAGGAGACCTTCGATAAGTACAAAAAGGCGTTTTTGAAAGAGAGCCAGCAAACGCAGGCGCTGCTGAGTGAGTTAAGTCAAATCCAGACAGCGCTGGGGCTGCCTAATGCACCAGTTGAGCAGGCACGCCAGGTGCATGCAGGGCTGGAGAGCCAATATCTGGCGGCGCTGGAAAACTACCGCATCAGCGACAGTAGCAGCGCCACCCGCGTTGACCATCTGGTGACAGGGATTGACCGCGCACCCACGCAGCAAATCGACGATCTGGTGGCTGCCACGCTGAAACGCGCGCAGCAGATGCATCAGGAGATCGAGGCGAATAACCTCGCCCACTACCAGAAAACCCGCATGCTGCTGCTCATCGCCATGGTCTGTATTCTGCTGGTGGGTATCGGCATTACCGCCTGGCTGGTGCAAAGCATCACCCGCCCTTTGAAGCAGGCGATCAACGTGGCAAAAACCGTGGCCGCTGGAGATCTGCGTGCGCAAATTGAAGTATCAGGACGCGATGAAACCGCGCAACTGATGGCGGCACTGCGCGACATGAACCACAACCTGACGCGCATCGTCACTGGTGTGCGATCCGGCACCGAAGCGATTGCGGATACCACCGATCAGGTGGCGCATGGCAGCCGTGAATTGTCGGCGCGCAATGAAGCGCAGGCAAGCGCACTGGAAGAGACGGCCCGAGCTGGCAACGATGGCCGTGGCTTTGCCGTGGTGGCTTCAGAAGTGCGGGCGCTGGCACAGCGATCGGCCTCCGCCGCGCGTGATATTCGTGGTCTTACCGATCGATCGGTGAATCTGATTGCGCAGGGCAACACGCTGGTCAAAGGTGCGGGATCGTCGATGCAGGAGATTGTCGAAAGCGTGAAGCAGTTGTGTGAGCTGATGGAAAATATCTCGGCAGCCAGCGCGGAACAGAGCGTGGGGATCGAGCAGGTGAATCTGGCGGTGACGCATATGGATGCGGCGACACAGCAGAATGCCACGCTGTCACAGCAATCAGCACAGTCAGCACGTGCGCTGAATCAGCAGGTTGGCTCGCTGGTGGAGAATATCAGCGTGTTCCAACTGGATACAAAACCGGCGCATTAATTTCCGCTAATAAATGGCGCCGCTGCGGCACTGGGCTGTAGCGGCGCGATTCATCGCGCGTTTCAATATATTAAATCGCCACCAACCCGCGTACGCCCTCGGCTTCCATATTGGCACCTGCGCCACGTTGTACAATCTCCCCGCGCGACATCACCAGATAGCTGTCGGCCAACTCGGCGGCGAAATCGTAAAACTGCTCCACCAGCAGGATCGCCATGTCACCGCGCTGTGCTAACTGGCGGATCACCGCGCCGATCTCTTTGATCACCGACGGTTGGATCCCTTCGGTGGGTTCATCGAGGATCAATAACTGCGGTTTACAGGCCAGCGCACGCCCGATCGCCAACTGTTGTTGTTGCCCGCCAGAAAGATCGCCGCCGCGTCGTGCTTTCATCTCTCGTAGCACCGGGAACAGTTGGTAGATCTCCTCTGGCACCGTTTTGGCCTGCGATCCGGAAAAACGAGCCAGCCCCATCAGCAGGTTCTCTTCCACCGTCAGACGCGGGAAAATTTCACGCCCCTGTGGCACATAAGCGATCCCAGACTGCACGCGCTGATGCGGTTTACGGCTATTGATCACTTTATCCTGCCAGCGAATTTCACCGGACTTCGCGGGGATCAACCCCATCAGGCACTTCAGCAGTGTGGTTTTCCCCACGCCGTTGCGACCCAGCAGGCAGGTAATCTCGCCTGATTTAGCCTCAAAAGAGAGACCGCGCAGAATGTGGCTGCCGCCGTAATATTGGTTCAGTTCGGAGACTTGTAGCATCTTAACGCCCCAGATAAACGTCGATAACGCGATCGTCCGCTTGCACTTCGCGTAACGATCCCTCCGCCAGCACCTGGCCTTGATGCAACACCGTGACATGATCGGCGATAGTTTCCACAAAGCCCATATCGTGTTCGACCACCATCAGCGAGTGCTTGCCTGCCAGGCTACGAAACAGTTCGGCGGTGTACTCAGTTTCTGCATCGGTCATGCCCGCTGCGGGTTCGTCGAGCAGCAGCAGATGGGGGTCTTGCACCAGCAGCATGCCGATTTCAAGAAACTGCTTCTGGCCGTGCGACAGCAAACCCGCCTTGCGTTGGCGTTCGCCTCCGAGTCGCAGCAGTTTCAGCACTTCATCAATGCGGTCTTGCTGCTCGCCATTGAGCTTTGCCCGCAAGCTGGCCCACACTGATTTATCATTTTTCAGCGCGATCTCCAGATTCTCAAACACCGTTAACGCTTCAAACACCGTGGGTTTCTGGAACTTACGGCCAATGCCAGCGCGCGCGATCTCCACCGGTGACATTTTGGTGAGATCGGTGTCCTGGTCGTAGATCACTTGCCCGTTATCAGGACGGGTTTTGCCGGTGATCACATCCATCAAGGTGGTTTTGCCCGCGCCGTTGGGGCCGATCACACAGCGCAGTTCGCCAACGCCGATCTTCAGTGACAGATCGGTCAGGGCGCGGAAGCCATCAAATGAGACGTTGATCTTCTCCAGCTGCAGCACCGGATCGCTCTGATCGCGGTGGCGGTCTGCTGGATGGGGTTGGGTAAACAGTTGCTCAGTCATCACGCCTCCGGCGCAGCAGGCCAATCACACCACGCGGCAGGAACAGCGTGACGAGGATAAACATCAGGCCGAGGAAGAACAGCCAGTATTCCGGGAAGGCAACGGTAAACCAACTTTTGGCTCCGTTGACAATCGCCGCACCTAACAGCGGGCCAATCAAGGTACCGCGACCGCCCAGCGCCACCCAAATGGCCGCCTCAATCGAGTTGGTGGGGGACATTTCACTGGGGTTAATGATGCCCACCTGCGGCACATACAGGGCGCCAGCCAGCCCGCACAGTACGGCGGAGAGCGTCCAGACAAACAGCTTGAATCCTTTAGGATCATAACCGACGAACATCAGGCGGTTTTCTGCATCACGCACTGCGGTGAGTACACGGCCAAACTTGCTGCGTGCCAGCGCGAAGCCAATCCCCAGACTGATCAGCAGCAACAGCACGGTGGCGATAAACAGTCCGATGCGGGTGCCGGTGGCGGTGACATTAAAGCCGAGCAGGGTGGTGAAGCCGGTGAAGCCGTTGTTGCCACCGAAGCCGGTTTCATTGCGGAAGAACAGCAGCATGCCCGCGTAGGTCAGCGCTTGCGTCATGATCGAGAAGTAAACGCCTTTGATCTTTGAGCGGAAGGCGAAGAAGCCAAACACCAGCGCCAGCAAGCCGGGCACCAGCATGATCAGACACAGCGCCCAGGCAAAGTGCTGGGTACCGGCCCAGAACCACGGCAGCTCGTTCCACGACAGGAATGACATAAACGCCGGTAAGCCCTCGCCAGAGGCCTGACGCATCAGGTACATGCCCATGGCATAGCCACCCAGCGCGAAGAACAGGCCGTGCCCGAGCGACAGTAATCCGGCATAGCCCCACACCAAATCCAGTGCTACCGCGACGGTGGCATAGCAGAGAATTTTCCCCACCAGCGTCAGCGTGTAGGTGGAGATCGCCAACGGGTGCGTGGCGGGCAACAAGGCGCAGAACGGCATGATCAACAGCAGCGCGGTGACCACGATGCCGAGGCCGATGCTGAGGCGTGGCGCTTTGCGCGCCAGCGTTAAGGTGATGGGTTGGCTCATTAGTCGATGACCCTCCCTTTAAAGGCAAACAGGCCCTGTGGACGCTTCTGAATAAACAGCACGATCAACACGAGGATGAGGATTTTACCCAGCACCGCGCCAATTTGCGGTTCCAGTACTTTGTTGAGAATGCCGAGGCCAAAGGCTGCTACCACGGTGCCCGCCAGTTGCCCGACACCACCCAGCACCACCACGAGGAAGGAGTCGATGATGTAGCCCTGGCCGAGTTCGGGGCCGACGTTACCCAACTGCGATAACGCCACGCCGCCGAGTCCTGCAATGCCAGAACCGAGGCCGAATGCCAGCATATCGATGCGTCCGGTGGGCACGCCGCAGCAATCGGCCATGGCGCGGTTTTGCGTCACGGCACGCACGCTCAGGCCCAAGCGCGTTTTGTTCAGCAGCAGCCAGGTGAGGCCTAACACGGCAAACACGAACAGGATCACCGCGATACGGTTGTACGGCAGCACCAGATTGGGCAGGACCTGCAAGCCGCCAGAGAGCCAGCCTGGGTTAGCCACTTCGAGGTTTTGCGCGCCGAACAGCATGCGCACCAGTTGGATCAGCATCAGGCTGATGCCCCAGGTGGCGAGCAGCGTTTCCAGTGGGCGGCCGTACAGGTGGCGGATAATGGTGCGCTCCAGCAGCATGCCGATACCCGCTGTCACCAGGAATGCCACCGGCAGTGCCAGCAGCGGATACCACGCCAGCCACTGTGGCGCGAACTGCTGGAACAGGTTCTGCACAAACCAGGTGGCATAGGCACCCAGCATCAGCATCTCGCCGTGCGCCATGTTGATGACGCCGAGCAGGCCGTAGGTGATCGCCAGACCGAGAGCAGCCAGCAGCAGGATCGAGCCGAGAGAGAGACCGGTAAAGGCCTGGCCCAGCAAATCGCCCCACATCAGCCGATGTTTGATCTGTTGCAGGCTGGCGGTTGCTGCCGCGCGTACCTGGGCATCCGGCTCATTGCTGGCTTGCGTTAAACGATTGAGGCTAGCCTGCATATTGGGATCGCTGGATTCCCCAAGTAGCGTAACTGCTTTGAGGCGCACGGCGGCATCCGGGCTGGCCAGTTGCAGGTTGGCCGCGGCCATGGCTAATACAGCATGTACCTGTGCGTCTTTTTCGACGGCGAGGCGTTGTTCAATCAGCGGAAGCTGATCGGCGGCTCCGTCGTTTTGTAACTGTTGTGCGGCGCGCAGGCGCAGGGCCGGGTCATCACTCACCAGCTGGTGGGCGGCGAGGGCGCTGGCGATCAGCACGCGCAGTCGGTTGTTCATAAACAGCTTTTTGGTGTCGCCATTGGGGTGTTGCGCGCTGTCCAGCGGGGTAAAGGTATCAGCCTGCTGGCTGAACGGCTGCTTGTCCTGGTCAATGACTACGCTTTCGTTGCGCAGTGCCTGCAGCAGCGGTACACGGCTCGCCTGCGGTGCAGCGGCCCACTTTTGCAGTAGCGTGGCTTGTTCGGTGCGGCTGGCGGCAGCGAAGTCGGCGCCATCGCCCGCCTGAGCCAGCCAAGGCAGGAGCAGCAGCAGACAGCAAATATAACGGCGGATTGTCATGGTGATGATCCTGTTGAACTGAAGCGGCGTTGAAAATGGTCGCCAAAATTGGCGACCCTACGGAGTCCGCGCAAATAATCCAGGGTCGCCATTGATGGCGACCACCCACTTACTGCGTCGATTTCACCGGATAGTCAGGCTTCTTATCGTTACCCGCGATGTACGGGCTCCACGGCTGTGCACGTACTGTCTTATCGGTCTGCCACACCACGTTGAACTGGCCGTTCTCTTCCACTTCGCCAATCATCACCGGCTTATGCAGGTGGTGGTTGGTTTTATCCATGGTCAGGGTGAAACCGTCTGGTGCTTTAAAGGACTGGCCCGCCATGGCGGCGCGCACTTTGTCGACATCGGTCGTACCCGCTTTCTCCACCGCCTGTGCCCACATATGAATGCCGACATAGGTCGCTTCCATTGGATCGTTGGTCACGACCGTGTTGGCGTTCGGCAGGTTGTGTGCTTTGGCGTAGGCACGGTAATCCGCAACAAACTTGGTGTTGATTGGGTTATCAACGGATTCAAAGTAGTTCCACGCCGCCAACTGACCGACCAGCGGTTTGGTGTCGATACCGCGCAGTTCCTCTTCCCCCACGGAGAAAGCAATCACCGGAATGTCCGTCGCTTTGATGCCCTGGTTCGCCAGCTCTTTGTAGAACGGTACGTTGGAGTCACCGTTGATGGTGGAGATCACCGCAGTTTTGCCACCGGCAGAGAATTTCTTGATGTTGGACACGATGGTCTGATAGTCGCTGTAACCAAACGGCGTATAGACCTCTTCGATATCTTTATCCTGAATGCCTTTGGTGTGCAGGAAGGCGCGCAGGATCTTGTTGGTGGTGCGTGGGTAGACGTAATCGGTACCGAGCAGGAAGAAGCGTTTCGCGCTGCCACCGTCTTCGCTCATCAGGTATTCCACCGCCGGAATCGCCTGCTGGTTCGGTGCCGCACCGGTGTAGAACACGTTCGGTGACATCTCTTCACCTTCATACTGCACCGGGTAGAACAGCAAGCCGTTCAGCTCTTCAAACACCGGCAACACTGATTTACGTGATACCGAGGTCCAGCAGCCAAACACCGCCGCGACTTTATCTTGCGTCAGCAGTTGGCGCGCTTTCTCCGCAAACAGCGGCCAGTTGGAGGCGGGATCCACCACCACCGGCTCCAGCTTTTTGCCCAGCACGCCGCCTTTGGCGTTGATTTCATCAATGGTCATCAGCGCCATGTCTTTCAGCGGTGTCTCCGAAATCGCCATGGTGCCGGAGAGCGAAGATAAAATACCGACTTTAATGGTGTCAGCGGCTTGGGCACCAAAGGTAAAGCCCAAACTGGCCACGGTGGCGGAGAGCGCAAAAGCTTTAAGCAACGAACGTCTTTTCATTGTTAACCCTCTAAATGTGTTAGTGTTTTTATTCAATGGGTTGAAGCCGGGCCTGCTGTAACATATGCAATGTGATCTTTCTGACCTCTGCCTTACTGACGGCGATGTGGTCGGTTAAAATGCGCTGTGCCTCCTCGGTGTGTTGCTGGAAAATCGCCCGTAAAATCTGGGCGTGTTCACGGTATGTCGCGTCTACCCGGTCATCTCGCGTGAAATCGAGGCGACGGATAATGCGAATTTTTTCGGTCAACTCGGCGTGGATGCGCGCCATTTCCTGATTACCGGCCGCCGCTACCAGCGCCATATGAAAGGCTTCGTCATGCGCCGATACGGCCTTGCCGTCCTCCAGACGTGGTGCATCAATCCAGAAGCTTTTCAAAGTGGTGAGGACTTCAGCACAGGCCAGCGGCGGCAGTGCACACAAACGGCGCACCGCTTCGCGCTCCAGCACGGTACGGAAGTCGTACAGTTCTTCGAAATATTCGAAATCGAACGGCTTCACCTGCCAGCCGCTGCGGAACCACACTTCGACATAGCCCTCGCGCTCCAGCCAGAACAGCGCCTGACGCACCGGCGTGCGGCTGACCTCCAGCCGTTCGGCGATTTCGTTTTCACTGAAGCGATCTCCGGGCATTAAACGGAACTCAAATATGTCCTGTTTCAGTGCCTGGTAGACCTTCTCTGCCAGTGCTTCTGGACGGCCTTTGCTGCGTGGGCTTGGATTCATGCGTGCTCCTTATTCCAGCCACAGCAGGGTGTCGCCCGGACTCACCGGACGTCCTGCCTGGCAGGCAATGCGTTTCACCGTGCCGGCTTGCGGCGCGACAATCGCCAGTTCCATTTTCATCGCTTCGACAATAATGATGGTCTGACCGGCTTCCACCGCGTCACCCGGCTGCACCAGCACTTTCCAGATGTTGCCGTTCATGTCGGCGCACACCGCCAGCGCATCGTCATCGGCTTCGGGCGCAATCAGTGTCTCTTCACTGGTGAGTGGCGCGTTCTGCTCTTCCTGCGCCCACAGTGTCACCTCCTGATCAAAGGCCGCTGACTGACGCTGACGGAAGGCAGCAATCGAATCCGCGTTATCAATCAGGAACTGCTGATGGGCAGCGAAATCAAACTGGGTCTCTTCGATGCGTACCGTGGCGCGGCCTTCGCGGAAGTCATCGCGCAGTTGGGTTAACTCATCTTCAGTGACCGGATAGAAGCGCACCTGATCGAAGAAGTGCAGCAGCCATGGCTCATCCGCCGCGAACTGATCGTTCTTGAGGAATTTGTTCCAGATCGGCAGCGTGCGGCCCACTAACTGATAACCGCCGGGGGAGTCCATGCCGTAAATACACATGTACATGCCGCCAATCCCCACCGTGCCTTCAGCAGTGAAGGTACGCGCCGGGCTGTATTTAGAGCTGAGCAGGCGATGGCGTGGATCGATTGGCACTGCACATGGTGCGCCCAGGTACACATCACCCAGACCCAGAATCAGATAGCTGGCGTCAAAGATCGTGTCACGTACCGCTTCGCGACTCTCCAGGCCGTTAATGCGCTGGATAAAATCAACGTTGTTTGGCAGCCATGGCGCAGTGGCACGGACGGTTTCTTTGTAGCGTTCCACAGCACCCAGTGTGGCGCTGTCTTCGAAAGCCATTGGCATCCAGACGATACGTGACGGCACTTTTAGCTGGCTCACATCGCCCAGTCCGGCTTCCAGCTCCAGCAGCAGGTTCATCAGCTGTTTCTGGCTGAGGATCAGGCTGTCATAGCGCACCTGCAGTGAACGCACTCCGGGTGAAAGCTCCTCGACACCGGGAACGGCGCGCTCGCGCAGAGCGTTCATCAGCAGATGCACGCGCAGGCGCAGCGCCAGATCCAGTACGTTGTCGCCATATTCAATCAGTACATATTTGTCGCCCGCCTGGCGATAAACCGCCGTTGGCGTGGTTTCTGTCGCTGGGAGTGCTGCCAGCAAGGTCGCGGAGCCGAACTCGGTGACCGCCAGGGAAGGCACGTCAAAGGTGGTCGCATGATGGCTGCGCAGCGTCTCAACGCTCTGCGCTTGCGCTTTTTCCAGCGCGACCGCTTCATCCGCACTGATTGGATGGAAGCGAATGGTGTCGCCCGGTTTGACCTGGCCGACTTTCCACAATTCCGCTTTTGCGATAGTCACAGGACAGACAAACCCGCCGAGGCTTGGGCCGTCATGAGTCAGGATCACCGGGAAGTCACCAGTGAAGTTCACCGCGCCAATTGCGTATTCGCAGTCATGGACGTTGGAAGGGTGCAGCCCAGCTTCACCGCCGTTGGCGCGGGTCCAGGTCGGTTTTGGCCCCACCAGACGCACGCCTAAACGGTTGGAGTTGTAATGCACCTGCCAGTCGCTGGCAAAGAACTCGTCGATGGCGGCTTGGGTGAAGAAATCCGGCGCGCCATGCGGCCCGTAGAGTACGCCGATACGCCACTCGGTGCCGTAATGCGGCACCAGGGCATGATCGAGTGCTTGCGGTTCGCTGACCGGCGCAGGCGTGGTGCAAGCCGCCAGCAACGGCTGGGAAATGGGCAGCATATCGGCCACGCGCAAGGTGCGCCCGGCATGGCCGCCAAACTGGCCGAGTGAGAAGGTGGAACGGCTGCCGAGATACTCTGGCACGTCAAAGCCGTTGCGCACCGCAAGATAGGTGCGGCAGCCGCTCTGCGCGCGACCCAAGGTCAGCACCTGGCCTGCTTTGACCTGAATCGGCTGCCAGTAGGTCAGGCTCTCGCCATCCAGCTCCGCCGGGCAATCTGCACCGGTCAGGGCAATCACCGCATCGCTGTGGAAGCGCAGTGTCGGCCCTTGTAGGGTAAATTCCAGCCCCGCGGCGCTATCGTGGTTGCCGACGATGCGGTTAGCCAGGCGGAAAGCAAAGTCATCCATCGGGCCAGAAGGCGGTACGCCGATATCCCAATAGCCGAGACGGCCAGGGAAATCCTGGATGCTGCTGAAAGTGCCCGGCTGCAGCACTTCAATCACACTGGCAGACGGCGTGAAGCTGTCGAGGAAGCGCGTCCACACCTTGCCGCTCTGGAAGGCTTCTGTGGCGATGATTTGGCGCAGGTAATCAAGGTTGGTCGCAATGCCGTGCAACTGCGTGGCATCCAGCGCCTGTTGCATCTTCGCCAGTGCCGCTTCTCGGGTATCCGCCTGCACGATAAGTTTGGCTACCATAGGATCGTAAAACGCGGATACCTCAGTGCCGGTATCGATCCAGCCATCCACGCGCACATCGTCCGGGAAGGAGACGCCGGTCAGCACTCCAGGGCTTGGCTGGAAGTTCTTCAGCGGATCTTCGGCGTAGATACGCACTTCAATTGAGGCGCCCTGTGGCGCCTGTTGCAGGCGTGCCCAGTCGATGGCATCGCCCGCTGCGACCATCAGCATGCATTCGACCAGATCGAGTCCGGTGACACATTCGGTGACCGGATGCTCCACCTGCAAACGGGTATTCACTTCGAGGAAGTAGAAGGCGTCTTTTTCGGCATCATAGATATATTCCACCGTACCCGCGCTGCGGTAGCTCACCAGCTCGCCGAGGCGCACCGCTGAGGCCAGCAAAGCTTCACGTGTGGCCTGCGGAAGATTCGGTGCTGGAGTCTCTTCCACCACTTTCTGATTACGGCGTTGCAGCGAGCAGTCGCGCTCGCCCAGTGCGATCACTTTACCGCTGCCATCACCAAAGATCTGGACCTCGACGTGGCGTGCGCGGTCGATAAAGCGCTCAAGGAACACGCCGGCATCACTAAAGAACTGTTCGCCGAGGCGACGCACGCTTTCCCACGCATTGCGCAGTGCTTCGGCGTCATCACAGCGGGTTAAACCAATGCCGCCGCCGCCCGCTGTGCTTTTCAACATCACCGGATAACCAATGTTTTCCGCTGCGCTGAGTGCTTCCTCCAGCGAGTTCAATAACGGTGTGCCCGGTGTCATCGGCACGCCGGCATTGGCAGCCAGTTCACGTGCGCGGTGTTTCAGACCAAACTCACCAATCTGATGCGCCGTAGGGCCGACAAAGGCGATACCCGCTTCTTCACAAGCGGCGGCAAACGGCAGACTTTCAGAGAGGAAGCCGTAACCGGGCCAGATGGCTTCTGCGCCGGTCTCTTTGGCCGCCGCCAGAATTTTATCGATGCGCAAATAGCTGTCGCTGGCCTTATCACCGCCCAGCGCAATTGCCACATCCGCTTCTTTGACGTGGCGCGCATTGCGATCGGCATCTGAATACACTGCAACGCTTTTCACGCCGAGGCGTTTAAGGGTGCGAATGGCACGGCAGGCGATCTCGCCACGGTTGGCAATCAGTACGGTACTGAACATGATTATTTACTCCCCTGGGTGGCCAGCCAGTTACGCCAGCCGCCGAATTCAGTGATTTCCAGCGCCTGTGCCAGCACCGCCGGTTCGCAGATAAAGCCTTTCACTGTGCGGCCATCAGCCAGCGTCAGTGAGCCGATGCCGAGCGGGGCCGGGATCTCTGCCACAAACTCACCAAAGCGCGCCAGTGGGATATCCCACAGCTCAACGGTGATCGCTGCACCGCTGTCGCCGCGCAATAGGCCAGGCTTCTTAATTGGGCCATCGAGCAGGGCAAACAGGCGATAGTTGCTGGCGGTTTGCGTCTCTTCCACTAACACCGCATGGCGGGTGGTGAGCTGGAAATTGAGCGGCATGCCAGTGAGATGCGCACCGACCACCGCCACGCGCACGTGATCGGCTGAGACTGGTAAGGATGTGTGCTGAGCAGGTTGCGGTTTATCGGTGGCACCCAGCGTCAGCGCCATTTGCTGCTGCCATTGCATGCCAAAGCCCGCCAGTGCGCGATCCTGCCAGGCGGGAGCAATCAAGGTAATGCCAGCAGGCAAGCCATCGGCACGGAACGGGCCGGGCAGGGCCAGGGCACTGAGATCGGCGAGGTTGGTGAAGTTGGTGTAGGTGCCGAACTGCGAGTTGTAGTGCACCGGCTCCTGTTTCATCTCTTCCAGCGTATGGATGGTGGGGGAGGTGGGCACCACCAGCGCATCAAACTGCGCCAGCGTTTGCTGGATTTGGCGCGTCAGTTCGGCGCGCAGATATTCGGCCTGATAGGCTTCGACCGCGGTGTATTTCAGGCCGCTGCTGACAATGCCATACACCACCGGGTCCATCTCTTCCGGGCGGTTGATCATCTCACCCACTGCGACGGTGCGCTCGGCGACCCACGGGCCGTAGTAGAGCTGCTCCGCTAACTGGTGGAATGGCGTGAAATCAATGGCGTGCAAAGTGGCGCCCGTGGCTTGCAACTGCGCGAGGGCACTATCCCAGGCGGCTTCGGCCTGTTTATCGCCAAAGAATTCTGGCGAAGCGGGAATAGCAAAATCTGGCTGCGCTTTGAAGCTGGCGGGCGCGGTGTGCGGATTGCTGCGCGAATACGCATCTCCGGCATCGTAGCCACCTGCGGCGGTGGCGACAGCGAAGGCATCTTCTACCGTTAATGCAAACACGGAAATGGTGTCGTTCAGGCGGCAGGCGGGCACCACGCCGCTGGCAGAGAACCAGCCTTTGGTGGGTTTGAGCCCGACAATGTTATTAAAACCAGCCGGTACACGACCCGATCCGGCGGTGTCTGTGCCGAGTGAAAAGCCGACCAGACCGCGTGCCAGCACTGACGCCGAACCCGAACTTGATCCGCCACTGACATATTCTGGATTAAATGTGTTGCTCACCGCGCCATAAGGGGAACGAGTGCCCACTAAACCTGTCGCATATTGGTCGAGGTTAGTTTTACCGATGACCACCGCACCTGCGGCTTTTAGCTGTGCGACAACAAAGGCATCGGCTTCGGCGGTGTAAGTAAAGGCAGGGCAGGCCGCGCTGGTGGGCCAGCCAGCGACATCAATATTGTCTTTCACGGCAAAGGGCACGCCAAACAAAGGTAGCGCCGCAGGATTACGCAGGTAACTGGCCAGTAGCGGCTCGATTTGTGCCTGCAATTGCGCCGGCGTGGCAAGGTAAAGCCACGCGTTATCCTGCTGGTCGAGAGCGTCGAGGTGCGCGGCCAGCAAAGAGGTAATGCACTGCGGGTCCTGCTGGTAGCGGTGTTGCCAATCCTGAAGCGTGTAACCGAAGGTTGATGCCATGAGTGAATTCCAACTGGTATACAAGATGGAATTCAATAGAGCAAAGCGCGTGCCATTTTTTAAATGTATGATTGTTAATAAATAATTTATGTGTGATAAGTTTTGTGATGAAAGATTGCACAATCAAAGCGCAGAAGTTGTGCGATCGCGGTGCGCCTGCGTAAATTTTGTGAAGAACATGGCAAGAGTGGATGGGCTTGGTTAGCATGAATGGGGTCTGATATGAGCTGGACCGCAGCAAAGAGGAGAGCAGAGTGGAGAAGTGGCGTAACTGGATGATAGGAATCTGCCTGGTCAGCACGGCCAGCAGCGTGTGGGCCGACTCGCTGGATCAGCAACGGCAGCGCTATGCACAGATCAAACAGGCTTGGGATAACAATCAAATGGACCAGGTCTCGCAGCTGATGCCCACGCTGCAGGACTATCCGCTCTATCCTTATTTACAGTACCGTCTGCTGGCGCAGGACCTGGATCAGGAAACGCCGCTGGCAGTGAAGAATTTTATTCAGCAATATCCAACGTTGCCGCCCGCGCGTTCGCTCTCTACTCGCTTTGTGAACGTGCTGGCGCATCGTCAGGACTGGCAGGGCGTGCTGAGCTTCAGCCCGGATGAGCCGAAACCCGTACAGGCGCGCTGCAACTGGTATTACGCCAAATGGGCGACCGGCCAGCAGCAGGCGGCATTTGATGGTGCTAAAGCTATCTGGCTGCGCGGTTCAGCGCTGCCGAACGACTGCGACCAGCTGTTCTCCGTATGGCAAGCTTCTGGACAACTGTCGCCGATCACCATCCTCGAACGCATCCGTCTGGCGATGAAAGCGGGTAACGACAGTCTGGTTAACTACCTCGCTAAAATGTTGCCTGCGGATTACCAGACCACTGCCAGCGCCTTGATTGCGCTGCAGCAGAACCCGCAGACCGTCACCACCTTTGCCAGCAGTCTCGGTCCTACTGATTTCACGCGCATGGCCACCAGTTATGCCTTCGCCCGCGTAGCGCGTGAAGATATGGATAATGCCCGCATGATGATCCCGCAGTTGGTGCAGGCGCAGAAAATGGGCCCCGCGGAAGAGCAGGATCTGAAAGAAACGGTGGTGTGGCGCATGATGGGCGCGGATCTCACCTCGGTACAGGCGCGCTGGCGCGATGCGGTAGTGATGAACAGCGAATCCACCGCACTAATCGAACGCCGGGTGCGTCTGGCGCTGAGCCAGAACGATCGCCGTGGGCTGAATACCTGGATCGCCCGTTTGCCGGTGGAAGCCAAAGAGAAAGACGAGTGGCAATACTGGCAGGCCGATTTACTGATTTCCCAAGGACGCAAAGAAGAAGCCGATGAGATTCTGCGTAAACTGATGCAGGCGCGCGGTTTCTACCCGATGGTGGCGGCGCAGCGTCTGGGCGTGGAATACCCGTTACAGGTTGACCAGGCACCGGCTGCTGACAGTTCAGTGGTGCAGGGGCCAGAACTGGCGCGGGTGCGAGAGCTGATGTACTGGGGGCTGGATAATCTGGCGCGCAGCGAGTGGGCCAATCTCATCTCCAGTAAAACGCATGTGCAGCAGCAGATGCTGGCGCGTTATGCCAATGAGCAGGACTGGTGGGATCTTAGCGTGCAGGCCACGATTACCGCGAAAATGTGGGACAGCCTGAAAGAGCGTTTCCCGCTGGCGTGGCGCAATCTGTATCAGCAATACACCAGCGACAAAGGCATTCCGCAGAGCTATGCCATGGCGATCTCCCGCCAGGAAAGCGCCTGGAATCCGAAAGCGCGCTCGCCGGTCGGGGCCAGCGGTCTGATGCAGGTGATGCCGGGCACGGCGACGCACACGGTGAAGATGTATAACATTCCTGGCTACGTAAACAGCAGCCAGTTGCTGGATCCACAAACCAATATCCAGATTGGCACCCAGTATCTGGAGTATGTCTATCAGCAGTTCGACCAGAACCGTATCTTCTCTTCGGCCGCGTACAATGCCGGACCGGGACGCGTGCGCAGTTGGTTGAACAACAGCGGCGGCAAACTGGATGCGGTGGCCTTTATCGAAACCATCCCATTCTCGGAAACGCGCGGCTATGTGAAAAACGTGCTGGCGTATGATGCCTACTACCGTTACTTCATGGGCAAGCCGGATAAGATTCTCGCCGATGGTGAGTGGAATCGCCGTTACTAGCTGTGCTATGCTTCCGTACTCGTCAATGAGTACGGAAGCCCTTCATGAGCCAACCCCTTTCATCCCAGCCGGATTCGGCTCAGCCTGTTGAAGATAACTGGCTGCGTTTTATTGATTTGATGCAAAACGCCTTTGCTGACGGCGTCTCCTTGCCTTTACTGCACTTGATGATGACACCCGACGAACGCGAAGCCTACGGCACCCGCCTGCGTATTATTGAAGAGTTGATGAACGGTGAAATGAGTCAGCGTGAGTTGAAACATGAGCTTGGCGTGGGGATCGCCACCATCACGCGTGGCTCCAACAGCCTGAAAGAGGCGCCTCCCGAGCTGAAACGCTGGTTGGAAGCGCGTTTAGGACGTCGTTAACTTATTGAGTGTATAACGGATGAGTGAACGGACAGAGTGCCAGAATCAACGCCTGATGGTAGACGCTGGAACGACTTAACAAACCGTGCGTGAAGGCGCCAATCGCGCCGCCTTTCTGCTTGATATTGTCCACCCCGGTCAGACGCGCCATTTCATCCCCTAATTCGTGCCCATCGGCTAAACCCGCTAACACAATCGGCGGCAAGGTGAAGCTGGCAGAGCGTGATTCTCCGCGCTGCTGGGCGTTTTCAATCACCATCCAGGCAAAGGCGCAATCGCCTTCGATACCGGCTTCAATCGCTACCCAATAGTCAGACTGCGGGCGCAGTTGACGCGCGTTCGCCACGCGGGTACGTGCGCCAGTTCGCGTTTCGACATCACTTAGCGGCTGAGCGGCAACGCCACTCTCGACCTCGACCCCTTCAATGTGGCAGGATCCTTCGCCAAAGACGTCGTTGAACGCCTGAGCAATCGCGCGAATTTTTGCCGGGTTGATGGTGGCTGCGACAACGTGGTACATAATTGTTTGAACCCTCAAGGCAAATTTGTCGCAGTATAACGGAAATTAAGCATGCTACAGGTCTATCTTGTTCGTCACGGCGAAACGGTATGGAATGCGGCCCGACGCATTCAAGGGCAGTCCGACAGTCCGCTGACGGAAAAAGGTGAGCAACAGGCCCAACAAGTGGGCGAACGCGTGAAATCGCTGGGCATTACTCACGTGATTGCCAGCGATTTAGGGCGTACGCGCCGCACGGCAGAGATTATCGCCGATGCGTGTGGCGTCACTGTGTCAGTTGATGCTCGCTTGCGCGAACTGAATATGGGTTGCCTGGAACAGCGCCCACTCGACGGTCTGACGCCGGAAGAGGAGAGCTGGCGTAAAACGCTGGTCGATGGCACGGAAGGCGGTCGTATTCCGGGTGGTGAATCGATGCTGGAGATGGCTACGCGCATGCATGAAGCGCTGAATGCGTTGCTGGAACTGCCCGCAGGCAGCCGCCCGTTAATTGTCAGCCACGGTATGGCATTGGGTGTATTGGTCAGCACGCTGCTGGGATTACCGGCGCATGCTGAACGTCGTCTGCGCTTGCGCAACTGCTCTATCTCACGCGTGGATCACCAACAAAGCGCGTGGCTGGCAGCAGGATGGGTGGTAGAAACAGCAGGCGATGTGTCGCACCTGGATGCGCCTGCGCTGGATGAGTTGCAGCGTTAATTGTCATTCGATTCCGGTGCGCATAAATGCGCACCCTACAAAATCGTAGGGCGCTATGAATGCGCACTCTGCGAAAATCGCACCGGACATTGTAGGGTCGCTATGAATGCGCACTCTGCGAAAATCGCACCGGACATTGTAGGGGCGCTATGAATGCGCACTCTGCGAAAATCGCACCGAACATTGTAGGGTCGTCATTTATGGCGACCGCAAGTTATCGAGTCAAAAAAAATGCCGTCATCATGACGGCATTTTCATATCAGCGACTCGCTTGTGGGCGAATCGGAATCAGATATTCGCAACGGATCTCCGTTGGCGGCTCGCTGCGTTTCTTGCCACCGTGCGTGAAGAAGCGTTCGATATCCTGGCCCTGACGGCGCACCAGTCCGAGTGTTGGCATGCAGGTGCCGTACAGCAGCAGGATGAACTCCTGAAGTGCGCTACGTGGGCCGTTATAGGTAAACTGCACGTAATCACCCGCTTCCAGAATCACGCTCTGATTCGACTGCATACTCAACGCCTGTTGATCGGCAGGCACCGCCGTGGTGTAGAGAATTTCCTGCTCATCATCTTTTTCATGGCTGGCGCGTACCTGATGCAGGCCGTACAACACCGGCGGTACAGTGTCGGTTTCCAGCAAGAACTGCTTCCAAAAGTGAATGCGCATCTCGTCACGGTAGCTGGAAATTTGTTCCAGCGTACAGGTATAACTTTGCGTTTGTCCGACCAACACGGTTTCCGGCAGCGTGACAAAACTCGCTTCAGGCATGTGGTGATCATCAAGACGAATCGGCGGGCGAATGCCGAAGGAGTTCCACTCCGATGAACGACGATACCAGGCAGGCGTTTGATTGAACTGTTTTTTAAACGCACGGGTAAAGGTTTGCTGCGAATCGAAGCGATATTGCAGAGCGATGTCGAGGATCGGGCGACTGGTCAGGCGCAGGGCCACAGCGGCTTTCGACAGACGACGCGCGCGGATGTAAGCACCGATGGCGTGGCTTGTCACTTCCTTAAACATACGCTGTAGGTGCCACTTGGAGTAGCCCGCTTTCAACGCAACATTATCGAGTGAAAGGGGTTGATCCAGATGGCTCTCCAGCCAGACAAGCAAATCGCGAATGATACCGGCTTGGTCCATAAAACATCCTCATAACTCTCTGGTGGCGCAACTATGAAGTCGTCGAATAATAGCACGAAATGCACAAAGGCGTGGGAGCGGTTTGTCAATCGGCTGTGCTAAATCAATGCGGGTTACAACCCGTTTAGGTTTGGTTCCGGGTTCGATTGACAGTACATTACAGTCTCATCTATTCGATTGCCAATGGTAACTCAATGACAATAACTCGCTTTCTTATAATCACGCTTGCAACTTGTGTGTTCAGCGCGGGCGTCCAGGCCGAAGAGATCGGCTCAGTTGACACGGTATTCAAGATGTTTGGCCCCGATCATAAGATCGTGGTGGAAGCCTTCGATGACCCCGATGTAAAAAATGTAACCTGTTATATCAGCCGGGCAAAAACCGGTGGGATCAAGGGCGGATTGGGTCTGGCAGAAGACACTTCCGACGCGGCCATCTCATGTCAGCAGGTTGGGCCCGTAGAGCTTAGCGATAAAATCGCACAAGGCAAGGCGCAGGGTGAAGTGGTATTCCAAAAACGCACTTCTTTGGTGTTTAAGAAACTACAGGTGGTGCGCTTCTTTGACCAGAAACGCCATGCGCTGATCTATCTTAGCTATTCCGATAAGGTGGTTGAGGGCTCGCCGAAGAATGCGTTGAGCGCCGTGCCGATTATGCCGTGGAAATAAGGCATAAAAAAACGCCCTGTTGGGCGTTTTTCTTTTACCGCAGCAAACTTAATCCTGCAATTCGCCGCAGAAGCGGTAACCTTCGCCGTGAATAGTGGCGATGATTTCTGGCGTATCCGGCGTAGATTCAAAATGCTTACGGATGCGGCGGATGGTGACATCCACCGTGCGGTCATGCGGCTTCAGCTCGCGGCCGGTCATCTTCTTCAGCAGGTCACCACGGGTTTGAATTTTGCCCGGGTTTTCGCAGAAGTGCAGCATGGCGCGGAATTCACTGCGAGGCAGTTTGTATTGTTCGCCATTCGGGCTGACCAGTGAGCGGCTATTGATATCCAGCTCCCAGCCGTTAAAGCGATAACTTTCCACCGTGCGGCGCTCTTCGCTCGGCATCGCCAGATTCATGGTACGCGACAGCAAGTTGCGCGCACGAATCGTCAGTTCGCGCGGGTTGAACGGCTTAGTGATGTAATCATCGGCGCCAATTTCCAGGCCGAGGATTTTATCCACTTCGTTATCACGGCCTGTCAGGAACATCAGCGCAACGTTTGCTTGTTCACGCAGCTCGCGCGCCAGCAGCAAACCGTTTTTACCTGGCAGGTTGATGTCCATAATCACCAGATTGACGTCATTTTCCGTCAGAACCTGGTGCATCTCAGCACCATCGGTGGCTTCATAGACCACGTAACCTTCCGCTTCAAAAATACTTTTGAGGGTGTTACGCGTGACCAGTTCGTCTTCAACGATAAGAATGTGCGGGGTCTGCATGTTTCGCTACCTAAAATTTGCCAACAAATCGAAAACAGGGCGTACCGGGTTGCGCACACTGTTCACCTGAACAGAATATCTTTCGCAACCGGTGTACGAAATAATCTTCGGAATACACCATCCATCAACGTCAACTTCAGTGTTAGCTCAGCCAGTCAGGATGAATATTTGCGTGCCCCGTGGGTATCGGACTGGCGCTTATCCTAA